>JAHIKR010000085.1 GCA_018897415.1 Pseudomonadota bacterium | reverse complement strand
GTATCTCATGGAGGCTCTCTCCATATGTGGAAGAACTATTTCGGCGCTAATGCCAAGATTTATGGTGTAGACATCAATCCTAACTGTAAAGACTTAGAGGATGAGGATCAACAGATTAAGATTTTCATTGGCTCCCAGGAAGATAGGCAGTTTTTAAGGAGTTTAACGGATGCTATACCTAAATTAGATATTCTTATAGATGATGGCGGGCACACAATGAAGCAACAGATTGTTACATTTGAAGAACTTTATGGACATATAGATGTTAATGGAATATACCTTTGTGAAGATTTACATACTTCTTATTGGAAAAATTTTGGAGGAGGATACAAACGCAAAGGCTCGTTTATTGAATATAGTAAAAATTTTATCGACTATCTAAATGCTTGGCATTCTAAGACCAAAAAATTGGTAGTTACAGATTTCACCAGAACCACAGAATCTCTACATTATTATGATGGCATCTTAGTTATTGAGAAAAAACCGATTGAAAAACCATATGATTTAATGACCGGGAAACCATATATTCAAGGTTTTAAACCACCAAGCTCTGTTACAAAAAAATTAGCTCGTGCATTAAATAAAATTCGAGGCCTAAGGCAGTTCTACCAGCTTTAATCCTTTTAACACGTTCTATATTACCTTATCAAAATGTTTTTTAAAGATATCTCGACATTATACTTTATCACCTTTTTGTCATTTTTTTTATGTCTGGCATTAACACCGGTTGTCAGGCTTATTGCGATTAATAAAGGGTGGATTGCTTATCCTACAAAAGAACGCTGGCATAAGAAGCCAACCGCTCTTTTGGGTGGTGTTGCCATATACCTTGGCATAGCAATACCACTTTTTTTTATTGCAGATTTTTCCTCAATTTTACCCCATATCATAAAAACATCAGACCAAATAGCTTTGCCTTCAATAAGTGCGGTTATTTGGATTGGAATAACCCTTCTTTTTTTTCTTGGATTAATAGATGATTTTATACATATTAAGCCACATACAAAACTGGTGGGACAGATACTTGTTGCCTCGATGGCTGCTTTTTTAGGATTTCGTCTTCACTGGTTTTCATCCCTTACTGTGGATACTATTTTAACCATCTTTTGGATTGTGGGCATAACTAATGCTTTTAATTTGATTGATAATATGGATGGCCTGTGTGCAGGTATTGGCTTTATTGCTGCTTCTTATCTGGCATTATTGTTTACAGGTATACTGCCGGAAGCTGCTCTTGTATCTGTGATAATTGCAGGGGCATTAGCTGCTTTTCTGTTTTACAACTTCTATCCTGCATCAATTTTCATGGGAGACTGTGGAAGTCTTTTTATTGGTTTTACTTTATCTATGCTGTGTCTTTATTATCCAGAAGCAAGTGCGGCCAATCCAATTTCATTATACGCTATTCCGATAATGATTCTCATGGTTCCTATTTTAGATACTTCTATGGTTACATTAATTAGGATCTTGAGCGGCCGTAAGGCTTCTGTTGGAGGAAAGGATCATGCATCACATCGTTTGGTTATCATGGGGCTAAGTGAAAAAGGAGCAGTCCTATTCTTATATAGTATCGGCGCTATATCAGGCATGTCGGCATTGTTTGTGAGTAAAAGTGATACATTAACATCTCCGGCAGTAATTATTCCACTGGTCCTTTCAATTATTTTGATGGGAATCTACCTTGCCCAGATCCGCATATATCCTGAAAAGGAATTTTCACTTTTACGTGGGAAATCCTACACTCCTATATTAATCGAGTTGACCTATAAGCGGCAGCTTTTGCTGGTAATACTTGATTTCTGTCTGATAGCATTCGCATATTATCTTTCTTACCGTTTACGTTTTGATTCCAATGAGTTCCCTTTTTATTTCAAAGTATTCCTTCGATCACTTCCAGCAGTAATTGCATGCAAGTTTGTGGCTTTTTTTGCAGTGGGAATTTACAGGGGAGTCTGGGGTTATATGAGTACTAATGATATTTTAGTATATCTTAAAGCTGTTACATTGAGCACAATTCTTTCAGTTGTCGCAGTTACCTATATTTATCGATTTGAAGCTTTTTCTAAAGGAATATTTGTTATAGACTGGTTTTTAATTACCGGACTCCTCCTTGGTAGCAGGGTTTCTTTCATGCTTTTTAGCGATACTATGAAAAGAAAGACCTTGGCTGGTAATACAGTTTTAATTTACGGTGCTGGAAGAGGGGGGGAGATTCTGTTGCGTGAAATATTAAATAATAAAAGACTTAAAATTAAACCAGTCGGTTTTATTGATGATGATAAATTAAAAACAGGAAAGACTCTTCAGGGCTATCCGATTCTTGGAGTTTTCAAAGACATTGAGTCTTATCTTAATAAATATAAAATAAACGGTCTATTAATATCTTTCAATAATAAAGATCTGCAAAAACTTAATGCTATTAAGGGGACTTGTAAGATAAACAGCATTTTTCTGAAACAGTTCTCCGTTCATCTGGAAGATATAGACCTTGAGGTACAATATTAACTTTTGTTAATTTCATCCACAGATTACGCAGAATAAATTCAAAACCGTGAATATGGGAGCTCCCCTGACGCGGTTTTTTAATTTTTTGGGAATAAAACTCACATATAAACATCTTGACATTATTGATTTATAGTGGCCATTTTGAACCCAAGCTAAGCGCTTCAAATTGGGCCAAAAATATAATGAACTACCCCCGTAGCAAGCTACGGGGCATCTAAAATGTTTTATAACAATTGGGAGGACACTGTCATTCCTGCGAAGGCAGGAATCCATTCCTGTGCTTTATTTTTCTGGATTCCCGCGTTCGCGGGAATGACAGGCAACGAAGCAAGCTTCGGGGAATTGAACCCATAGAGATTAAAGAACTCGACCTCGCTTCGGGACTCAAACAGCTTCAATTTTTGCGCTTCACTTCGCCAAGAACGTTTACAAAATTATCAAAATTGTTAGCTCAAATACCGCTAATATACGAATAAACTTTTTGAGAATTACTATAGTCAAACTTAGCGCCCTTGTGGCGGATTTTTTTTAGAGGCCTTATATGAAGAATCAGAGCATTTTGAAAATTGAAAAGCTTTTAAAAAAAGGTGTTAAGATACCCAATCCTGATAGTATTGAAATCGGCAGTGAAGTAGATACAGACAGAATTTCCGGTGAGGGCGTTGTTATTTATTCCGGTTGCAAAATTTTCGGCAGTTCTACCCTGATTTTAAAGAATACAAGGATGGGATATGAAAGCCCCGTAACCATTGAAAACTGCCAGATTGGTACGAATGTTGACATTAAAGGGGGTTTTTTAAGAGAAGCTGTTTTGCTTGATAAAGTGAGCATAGGTTACGGCTCACATATAAGAGAAGGGACAATCCTTGAAGAAGAAGCGAATATTGCTCACATGGTTGGATTGAAACACACTATACTTTTACCTTTTGTTACCTTGGGCAGTTTAATTAACTTTTGTGACTGCTTTATGTCGGGCGGAACCAGCAAAAAAGACCATAGTGAAGTTGGTAGTTCTTATATTCACTTTAATTATACGCCGAATCAGGACAAAGCTACTGCATCTCTTGTTGGCGATGTTCCCAATGGAGTTATGCTTAATCAGCGGCCGATATTCTTAGGAGGGCAGGGGGGTATTGTAGGCCCTTGTCGTCTCGCATTTGGCACTGTAACAGCAGCGGGTTCAATTTGCAGGAAAGATGAATTAAGACCGAATCGTCTCATTTTTGAAGGATTGAGGAAGAGCGGAAATATTCCTTTTACGTCGGGCATGTATCGAAGTTTAAAAAGGATAATGGTCAACAATATAATCTATATCGCAAACCTTATAGCACTTATGCAGTGGTATCTGCATGTTCGTTCAAAGTTTATTTCAAGTGATTTTCCAGATGTCCTTTTTGAGGGCCTTAAAGAAAAACTTAATATGGTAATTGATGAAAGGATAGGAAGGTTAAAAGATTTCTGTCAGAATAAAGGTGATTTTTATGAAATAGAGGAGTCATTCAATAAAATGCGTTTAAATGAAGGTGACAGAAGCTTAAGAGATACTTTTCTCAAACATATTGATTCAGGTATACAAAAGTCCGGTATGAATTACATATCAGTAATAAAGGGACTTGAGAATACAGGCGCTGAACTCGGGACAAAATGGCTGCAGGAGATAGTTGATAGCGTAACTGAAGGGATACTTAATCATATCAGCTTGAAATAATTTTAAAGGTTAGCTTTTTGAAAATATATCCGCATATGGGCTAACAAATCGGGTAGCTGATGGTTTTTCTCCCTCAGCCCCCACAACACCGCGTCAGCTCCAGCGTTAGACCATCGTGTAGAAGGAGATCTTATGTGCAACTCAGCGTGTCTTCAATTTGCTAGGTCTTACCTTTTGGAAGAAGAAGTAAAAGGGAAGAAAGTAATCGAAGTTGGCTCACTAGACGTGAATGGTTCGGTCAGAGGTATTGTTAAGAATTTTGAGCCTTTGAGTTACTTGGGTGTTGACGTTATCAATGGTCCAGGAGTTGATGAAATTTGTGATATCAATGATCTGATCAACCATTTTGACAAAGAGAGCTTTGATGTGGTTATTTCCACTGAGCTTCTCGAACATGTTCGTAGCTGGCGTAATGCAGTATCCAACCTAAAGAATGTCCTAAGGCCCAACGGGACATTACTTTTAACCACTAGGTCGAAGGGATTTGGGTACCATGGTTACCCGTTCGACTTCTGGCGGTATGAAGTGGATGATGTAAATGTTCTATTTTCTGACCTATTAATTGAGGTCATTGAAAGAGACCCTCTAGATCCCGGAGTATTCGTCAAAGCGCGCAAGCCGATTTCTTTTTCCGAGAAGAATCTAGACGCTCACGATTTATATTCCATTATTAGGCAAAGACGCTGCAGGGATATTCGCGAGTTCGATAATCTCTTTTTTAGGGTGGTGAAAAGGCCTGTCCGTCGGTTTCTCTCGCGAATACTGCCTACCCAATCATCAAGAAGGTGATTTTGAAACCAGGGCAGGTCTAATCGGGTAAGGGGGAGTTTCTCTTGACTCCTGCCCGATCACCCGATACGTTGCCGCATCAAGTTCAAGGATGGCGAGGATTTTAACCGGAGGAATACTTGTAACTACTCAGGTTCACGGTTCAAGGTTCAAGGTTAGAGAGCCCTGCCCGCCGAGAAATCAAGGAAACCAACCGTGAACCGTGAACCGTGAACCTAACAACCTGAATTAGGAACAAATTTATGGGCAAGTTATTTGGCACTGACGGAATAAGGGGCCTGGCTAATGAATATCCAATGACTTCTGAAATGGCCATGAAGGTCGGTAGAGCGGTTGCATATGTTTTTGGCAAAAAAGAAAAGGGCAGGCCTAAGATAATTATAGGAAAAGATACAAGAATTTCCGGATATATGCTGGAATATGCATTGGCATCGGGGATCTGTTCCATGGGTGCAGATGCATACCTTGCAGGTGTACTTCCAACCCCGGGAATTGCATATATAACAGCCTCAACTGATGCTGATGCCGGTATCGTGATATCTGCATCTCATAATCCATTTTATGATAATGGGATTAAGATATTTAAGAAAGACGGCTTTAAGCTTTCAGATGAAAAAGAGGCTGAAATTGAAAAAATATTGTTGAGCGACGAAATATCTTCAATTAGCAGAAATATACGTATGACAGGTGGAGTGTATAGAATAGATGATGCGGGACAAAATTATATAGATTTCCTTTTGGGCAAAGTACCAAAGAAGTTCTGTCAGGGAATGAAAATCGTTATTGATTGTTCAAATGGAGCAACTTACAAGATTG
>JAHIKR010000084.1 GCA_018897415.1 Pseudomonadota bacterium | reverse complement strand
GTCCATAATCTGGATGAATTCGGTTTCGATTTCAGGAGATGATTTTGCAACGTTCTTAGGTATTGGCAAAATAAGATCCATAGAGAAGCTTGTTGAAATCGCTATTAAGGATCTATTCAAGGGGTTGCCTAAAACCTTTGAAGGAAAGAAAGAAAAAGGCATGGACATGCCCCCTTTTGAGATAGTGCAGGCAAGATTCTATCCCAAGGTGGTAAAAGGAGACAGCCAGGTAGGGTTGATGGTAGAATTCAGAGAGATTACCGAAAAACCTAAACAAATATATGCCCTTGTAGAGGATATAAAAACTCCTCTTATTTCAGACGGTGGCAATTGGTTTACTGGTTCTTTCCAATCACCTGTTGTTGAAGGAACTTATATCTTGAAACTACATGCATACGGAGAATTTGATACGCTGTATATCTTTGATGCCATGGCAAGCCTTATTGTTGATAACACTCCCCCTTTAATTGATATTACGTTCCATAATACATTTATTTCTCCTAATAATGATGGGGTGAATGACTATGTTGCATTTTTCCCAGAGTTGTTATCAACGGATTCATTGAAGAGCTGGAGATTTGAAGTTACAGACCACGAAGGGAAACTTGTTCGATCTGCCGAAGGTGGTGAGGAGCTTCCAACTGGATTGATCTGGAGGGGTGAAAATAATGATTTTAAACAAGTTAATGATGGAATATATTTGGGGCAATTGATTGTTGAGGACAAGGCAGGCCATGAGGTCTCAACTGATAAAGTAATGGTTATTGTAGACAGGAGATCGCCTGAAATTGAGATATTTCAGGGAAAAATTGAAGAAAATACTATTACATTTAATGTAAAATGTAATAATATCAGCGAGATTGTGGAGTGGAGTATTGCAATATATAATCAGAAAGATGAAAGTTTGGGTGCGTTTTGCGGAAAGCAAAATTTACCCTCTATTTTGAGTTGTGTAGTTAATAATAGCATTGATGATAAAAAAGAAAAATTTTCCTATTCACTTACAGTTAGGGATGCTGCGGGTAATATGTTGAATGTTGAAAGGCAGCTGGTTAAACTGCTTGAACCCGATGAGATCGCTGAGGAAAAGAGAGATTCTGAATGGGTCGATGATTTCTAATAATTATGTATTTTTCATCAAATCAGAAATATAACATCCGGAGTCTAACATACTTTAGTTATTGTAGTATTGCGATATTCATATTATGTTTATTCTTTCTTTCCGGATGTTTTTTCCTTCCTTCTCCAAACAGGTTTCTGAAAAATGATTTTGAGGAATACAAAATTAGGCGGATTGCAGTGCTTCCTTTTTATAACGGATCAACTACGAAGGCTGCAGGCGAAATTGTTACAAAAGCGTTTATTGAGGAATTATATGACTCCGGGAAATTTGAAATAGAATTTCCGGGTAATGTAAAAAAATTCATTATAGGAGAAAGAATAATAATAAGGAAAGGGATTGGAGCCGATCATATTAAACTTGTCGGAGAAAGACTTAATGTGGATGCAATTATTATCGGATGCGTTAAAAAATATGAAAGTGAAGGGAAAAAAAATGCTCAGATCCCTGTAATTTCTGTTGATGCCAGAATGATTTATGCAGATTCTTGTTCCATATTATGGTTAGGAGATAACTACAGAAGAGGTGACGATTATGAAACATTCTTTGGTATTGGCAGGATAAGATCTTTGGCTGATCTTTCTCGCAGAGTTGTTAAAGAATTAATAGATACAATTCCATAGTCTGCTTTGATGAATAGTAGCTGGCTGCATAGATTGAAGATTTTATATGATTAAGTATTATTTTAAGAAACGTATTAGTTTGATTATATTGGTTATTGCTGCTTTTGCAGTGCCCGGATGTTTTCGTTACTCTGTTTTTCACGATAACTCGTCTATTATTGCAAATGTTAATGGTTATAATATCGGTCTGGGTGAACTAGAGGAGAAACTCGTAAATATTCACAGAATTAAACAAATGACTAATTCTGAAGGCAAGGCAGGAAGTATAGATATTGATAAAGTTATTGAAGAACTGATTAATGAACGAATTATAATTCAGGAAGCTTACAGTGTGGAGCTTGATGAGGATCCGATTTTCCAGGCAAAAACAAACAATTATATAATAAGCCGTTCTGTAATCAAGTTAAGACAAGAAGAAGTTCAGGATAAAATAAAAGTAACTGAAGATGATATGTATGAATATTATAAAAAATATTTTGAAGAAATAAAAGTAAGACAGATAGTTACCAAAGATCGCAAAAAAGCAGAGGAACTTTTAAATCTTTTAAGAAAGGGCGAAGATTTTGTTGAGTTGGAAAAGTCAAAATCCGAG
>JAHIKR010000083.1 GCA_018897415.1 Pseudomonadota bacterium | reverse complement strand
TCTTCAAAATGAGATCTTCTCGGGCACTGATCATGGATGGTTTTGCCATAGGCAAAAAGAGGTCTGCCCAGTTCGTCAAGAGCCGGAAGTTTGCCAAGGAGGAGATAATTTACAACTGTACCGACAAAATTGACTGGATTTGGAGGACATCCTGGTATGTTTACTGTTTTGATACCCAATGCATCTCCAACTCCCTTGTATCCGCCGGGATTAGGTTTTGCTGCCTGAACGCCGCCGTAACTTGAACAAGTACCGATACAGATTGTTGCAGCAGCCTTGGGACACACATCTTTAGCGATTTCAAGAAATGTCCGGTCGCCGATTTTCCCATAAACGCCATTGTATTTTGTGGCAATAGCACCCTCGACAACACAGATAAACTTTTCATTGTACTTTTTTACCGCAGCGTGAAGATTGTCCTCTGCCTGCTGTCCTGCGGCAGCCATAATTGTTTCATGGTATTCTATTGAAAGAATATCAAGAATTAGATCATCAGGATATGGATAAGTTGATCTTAAAAGCCCTTCGGAGCATCCCGTGCATTCGGCAAAATGAAGCCATATGACCGGCGGACGCTGCCTTGGAGACGCAAAAACCTCCGCGATTTTTGGAATGAACGATGATGAAAGACCCATCGTAGCTGTGAGGAACGTACAGTACCTCATAAAATCCCTTCTTGAGATCCCCTTTTTTTCCAGCTTTTCATAAAATGCTTTTTTTTGCTTTTCCATAGACACCTCCTATGATGCTTTTAAAATACCCTGGCACACATTTCCCCAAATGAACCAAGATCTTCACAGACATAAATACCGCTTTCTTTCATTGCGGTAATTTTTGCTCTGGCTGTACCGCTGCTGCCACTGATGATTGCACCTGCATGCCCCATACGTCTTCCAGGAGGTGCAGTTAAGCCTGCAATAAATCCGACAACCTTTTTTGTTACATGCTTTTTGATAAATTCGGCTGCTTCCTCTTCTGCATTGCCGCCTATTTCCCCGACCATAATAATTCCCTCTGTGTCGGGGTCTTTTTCAAAGGCATCAAGGCAGTCTATAAAGCTTGTTCCATTTATAGGATCGCCGCCAATTCCTATACAGGTGGTTTGTCCAATTCCTTTTAGACTTAGCTGATTTACTACTTCATAAGTCAGGGTGCCGGAGCGGGATACAACACCTATGGGGCCGCCTGGTTTGTGTATATGGCCGGGCATGATGCCGACCTTGCACTGGCCTGGTGTGATGATTCCAGGGCAGTTGGGGCCGATGAGGCGGGACTTTTTGTTTTTCATATAATTCTTGATTTTAATCATGTCCATTACCGGAATGCCTTCAGTTATCGCAACAATTAACTGCATTTCGGCATCTAATGATTCCAGAATAGCATCTGCTGCAAAAGCCGGCGGTACAAAGATCATGCTGCAGTTTGCACCTGTATTTTTCATGGCTTCTTTAACGGTATTGAATACAGGCACATCGTCCATTTTCTGGCCGCCCTTGCCGGGAGTTACTCCTGCCACAACATTTGTCCCATATTCAATGCATTTTTGAGTATGAAACCGGCCCTCTTTCCCCGTTATTCCCTGAACCAGCAATCGTGTATTTTTATCGATGAATATGCTCAATTCCTTATTTCCTTTTTCGCTACTCGTCCAGAACCTTCCGCAGAAACATAATTTTGAGAATTGCTCTGAATGTCATATGGAAATTTAAGTCATTCGAAATATAATTGCAACCCTAACTGGGCATAAACAAAATGAAGAAGGGTATTATCTATTTTTATTACTGGCTCAACATAAAATTCAGATGATGACTCTATTTGACACTCAGAGAACATTTGTGTTACCTGATCTATGCTGAATATCATGAAACCATTCGGACTGCTAAAGAAGAATAAATGGTCAGATTAGATAAATGCAAGAAAGTATTTTTATTTTGATAGGGATAAAAGAGTAAAGATGGGAAAGATATTCGCCATAGGTGATATCCATGGTTGTTTTGATAAACTTCATACCTTAATGGCGCTGCTCGAAGTAAACAAGGAAAAGGATATCCTTATTTTTTTAGGAGACTATATCGACAGAGGGCCTCAATCCATGGATGTTGTCGAATATCTTATCCATTTGTCTCAGGATGGATATCATACTATATTTCTTAAGGGAAATCACGAAGCAATGCTTCAGGATTACTTAAGCGGACAAGACAAAACCATTTTTTTGCTCAGCGGAGGGACTAATACACTTGACAGCTATAGGCAACATCAACATATTGATCGATTCCAAAATCTTATTATACCCCCTTCCCACATCAAATTTTTTCAATCCCTTCGTCTTTTCTATGAAACAGATTCGTATATGTTTGTACACGCCGGCTTGGTCCCAAAGGTTCCATTAAACCAACAGCAAGAAAAAGATCTGCTCTGGATAAGGGATCCCTTTATCCACTCCACCCATGATTTTGGGAAGACAGTAATCTTTGGACATACACCGTTTAAGGAACCATTTGTAACAAAAAACAAGATCGGTATAGATACCGGCGCGGTTTATGACAATAAGTTGACCTGCATAGAACTACCCGCTCAAAAATTTTACAGCGTATAGTCTTACAATATTTCTGGGTGAGCATTAACTAATTTGAGAGATTCTCTTAGATTAAGGGCATCGGAATATAGTGCTCGTCCAATTATAACCCCTATTATATCTGATGACTTTAAAGTGAGGAGTTGTTTGATATCATCAATACTCGAAACACCGCCTGAAGCGATAATCGGGATGGATACTGATTCTGCGAGACGTTTTATTTCCCTAATGTTTGGTCCTGTCTTAATGCCATCACGGTGTATATCGGCATAAATAATAGCTGTAAGGCCGCATCCTTCAAAGCGCCGCGCAAAATCAATACTTCTTACTTTCGTGGTTTCAGTACAACCCTCCATAGCCACAAATCCGTCGCAAGCATCAATCCTTACAATAATATGTCCTGGGAACAGACGCAAAGCCTCATATACTAAATCTGGCTCAGGGTCGGCCTCTATAACCATTTTTCTGGCAACCGGAAACAGACGTAAGGCCTCATATACTAAATCTGGGGTTCGTATCGCCTCTGTTCCAAGAATAATACGGCTGACCCCCATATCAAGATACATCTTTATGGTATCAATGTCTCGAATACCGCCCCCAAGCTGCACTGGTATCTTCAGCCGATCAACAATCTTCTGAATTGCCTCAATATTCTGGGGTGTTTTTCGAAATTCCCCGTCCAGATCTATTACATGAAGTAATTCAGCTCCTTCTGCTTCCCACTTCAATGCCATAACCAATGGGTCATGAGAAAACACAGTTTCGGGCTCTTCACGTCCCTGAAGAAGCTGAACACATCGTCCTCCTTTTATATTAACTGCGGGTATAATTAGCATTATAATATCTTCTGCTTTATTCCCTCAAGTCGTTGAAAAAACTAACACAGCCAATTGGCTCGCCGTTTCGATACAGTTTGGTTACTGAAAATCTTACTGCTATTTTGTGACCACCCTTACCTAAAACAAACGTCTCATGCCACCTTTGCATGCCCCTGGTTTCACTTTCTTTACTATAGAAATTTTGCATGATTTTTTCGGCAGTCTCTGATGGGTAAAAACTTCTGATATCCATCTTCCCTATCACTTCATCCTTAGAATATCCAAATAAGCTCTCCGCACTTTGATTGAAGATTATTATGTTTTCCTGTTTATCAATGGCGATTATACCGTCAGTGGAATGCTGAATCAGATTGGCTTCAAACTC
>JAHIKR010000082.1 GCA_018897415.1 Pseudomonadota bacterium | reverse complement strand
CGGTATAGTCCAGATACATAGGTGACATTATAGTCTTGATACATGGGTAACACAAGTTTAATTCATATGGGTATCTGAAAGGAGGTACCCATATGCCTTGGAGGAGTTTATTACCCATGGAAGAAAAGATTCGTTTCATCGGCGATTATTTGAATGGTGTTTTTAACTTTACTGAATTATGTGAGCGTTATAAAATCAGTAGAAAGACTGGATACAAATGGGTTGACCGTTATGTTGAGGACGGTGTTGATGGGTTGAAGGACCGATCTCGGAGTCCCAAGGATAGTCCCCATAAGACGCCAGAATATATTGAAAAAGCAATCCTTGAAGTGAGGAGAAAGCACCCTTTATGGGGCGCTTCAAAGATACTGAAGATTTTGGAGCGAAGGGGCAATACATGGGATTTGCCAGCGAGGTCAACGGTATGCGAAATTTTAAAGCGTAATGGATGTATTGATATAAAGCATAGAAAGAGACGGCGTTCACACCCGGGCAAACCTATAACAGTTGCAACGGAGCCCAACAGCTTATGGTCAGCAGACTTCAAGGGACAATTTAAAACTCGCAATGGAGTTTATTGCTACCCTTTAACAATAGCTGACTCCTACAGTCGATATTTATTGGAATGTAGGGGCCTGCTTTCCCCGAAGCTTAAAGATTCAAAGGAAGTATTCACAAAAATATTTAAGAAATATGGACTTCCTGAGAGAATTCGGACAGACAATGGAACTCCATTTGCATCGAGTGCTCTGGGCAGATTATCCCGGCTTTCAATTTGGTGGATACGATTAGGTATTTACCCAGAACTGATAGAACCAGCCAGCCCTCAGCAAAATGGACGCCATGAAAGGATGCATAGAACGCTGAAAGCCGAGACTACCCGTCCTCCTGCGTATACTCTGCGAGAGCAGCAAAAACAGTTCAACGCATTTCGTAAAGAATTCAACAATGAACGCCCACATGAAGCTTTGAGGCAAGAGACGCCAGCTTCTCAATATGGTCGTTCATCAAGGATGCTACCGGCCAAATTGAAAAAACTTGAATATCCTGGGTATTATGAGATACGAT
Source organism: Pseudomonadota bacterium (assembly GCA_018897415.1). GTDB lineage: Bacteria > Desulfobacterota > Desulfobacteria > Desulfobacterales > ETH-SRB1 > B13-G4. The sequence continues at coordinate 1,536 of JAHIKR010000082.1, read as the reverse complement.
TAGTGAGTAAGAATGCTGGAATTCGATGGAGACATACTCGAGTTTCAGTAAGTCATATTCTTGCAGGGGAGTATATCGGTCTGGAAGAGATTGACGATGGGATCTGGGAGGTTTATTATGGACCAATCTGGCTTGGTCGATTAGATGAACGGTTTATGAAAATTGTGGATGAGAGAGGGAGATATTTTCGTAGAAAAGTGTAACCTATGTATCCAGACTTTTTTGTTACCTATGTATCCGGCTGTTCACACTTCGATTTTTAATTAGAATTACCAGAGAGAAAAAATTATCATCCCATGGCAATATTACCGATACCTAATTGGGTAGCCGGGGGTTTTTCTCTCCCCAAGCGAGTAGCCCAAGGGGACCTCCCCCCAAGCTCTCCCAGAACTTTCCTACGTGAAGAATTACCTCATACAGCTCTTTCCTCAGGTAATAACGCCAAAGCACACTGCACGCATCTTAAACCTGTCCTTGCAAGATGCTGTTGAACACATAAGTTTGGAAACACAGTTCTTTTGCAAGGCTGACCCTTCAGGGTGGGATCCGATCTATGGGAAAAGTCCTGTTCATTTAGCGGGCGAACTACACAAAGCAGCACTCAGAAAAGCAATATCTTTGTAGATCTTTTGAAAACGGCAATCGTTCACCAGGCACAGAATACACAGCCTCCAGCCCGGAGGGAGCAAACTATTGCGACACATCCAATTAAAATCATTGACATAAGTGTTGGCTTGGATTATTCAGGTCTTTCATGAAGGCAATCTGTGCTTGCACAGAAAGGAGTTAGGCGACATGCCAAAAAACATAAAAAGTGCAGGGAGGAGGTAAGATGGGAAGAAAATCCTTTGTTACAATCTTTGTATTAATAGTGGCGGTGTTTCTAATGTCTGGGTGTGCGTCGCACAAAGGGACAGGAATACCGGGCATAAACATGGGGAAAAACTTAGAGTTCCAGCCATTAGAGAGATCAGAATATGAGGTCTTAGGGCCTGCGGAAGGGAAAGCGAGCGTAACAATAAACTCACTGTTTCCGCTTCCTATTGTCTGGTACTCAGGAGATTATTCCAGAGATCCGCTTTGGTTTAATGAGAATATGAAATACGGTAAAGTTTCGTCCCCTGTCACTAGTGCTTTACAACCTCAACTGGATTCCCCCGTTAAGAGGCCTGACTTAGATGTTGGCTTTGTAGGTGGTGGTGGCCCTATAGATATGCTCTTTACATATATCCTACCCGATCCTGGGCTCAAAGCGAAGGAAGCTGCGATATTCAGAGCAATAGAGTCTGTGCCTGATGCTGACGCCATTATTTCTCCCCGGTTTTATGTGGAAAGAGAAAAGAGGTTTTTCTGGTACCAACGTGCTTCTGTAACAGTGAAGGGTAAGGCAATAAGAATCAAAACCGATAAAGACCTTAAATAGTCATCAATTACTCATAGTTATGAAACCTTTTGTTCATGTCGCCTAACTTCAATACAATAGAAGAAAGTCTGTTATGAGACAAATTTTATATATCATATTAGCTATTATATTCT
>JAHIKR010000081.1 GCA_018897415.1 Pseudomonadota bacterium | reverse complement strand
TCTTATCTTTCAATCAATCCCCTTTTCCTTCTTTCTTTCCTTCTGGCTGTCATCTTTTCAGTGTGTCTCTTAATTCGAGCCGTTTTTCTCTTTACCAATAGCCACTGCAGCCAGTCCCATAGATTAAGCTTTTTTTTACCTTTGTACGATAATAAAAGAGAAATTCTATCTTTTTTATTAAAGATACCATCAGGTAATGTAAAGTTAAGTTCTGAAAGGCTCTTTATTACCCATCTAAACCGTGGAACAGAGCTCCTGTCCACTCTCTGGAGGTCAAAAAGAGCTATCTCTGGAATATCGGATTTGTCTTTATAATAAAGCAGTATATGGGTGGCATTGAAATCACGGTGATTGAAACCTTTCTCATGCATCCTTCTGGCAAAAATACCGATCCTGTTAATTAAATTTCTTTTTCTGTCACTAGCGTTTCCCCCCATAAAAAATTCAGGATTGTCTCTTAGCATATACTCAAGAGAAATAAAGGGAGAAAAATCTTCTGTTATGAGAAAAGACTGTAACCAGAAAAGCTTAACGAATCTTTCTCCGGCGGCAACAGGCAAAACAGTTCCAAGCCCTACTTTACGAAAGTCGCATATATTTTCAAATTCTCTTTTTCCTTCTGAAGAAATCAGTTTGGGAAAAAATAAAGCAAGAATTCTTTTTATCCCTACAAATTTAGTATTGTGGTGTTTTAGATAAAAATATTTTTTGCCACTATTGGTTTGAATTTCAAAACGTATTACAGACCTTGCTTTTATTTTTTTTATGGTTTCGCCGTCCTGGTATTTCCAGACAGACTCAAAAGAATCAAAATGCATATCATCCAATATTTCCAGATAATTTTTATTAAATATCAGATGATCTTTTTTTATGCATTCAATCTGTGAAGAAAAATTCTTCATACCTTGCCTTTACTTATAACTCTGTCATAGAGTTTTAGTACTTCAGATATATGCTTTTCCATTGTAAAACTTGCTGCTTCAGCAGCAGCGGCATCTCCCATCCTTACCCTATCTGATACAGGTTCAAGAGCCTTTATTCTGGCGACCAATTCATCTGCCTTTTGTGTTTTAAGTATATAACCATTCTCGTTATCACGGATAAGATCTGCTGCCCCATTGGAATCTGTCGTAATTACAGGCAAACCACAGGCCATTGCTTCCAGGCAGACATTAGCAAAGGCATCATAAAGCGTAGGTAAAACAAATATATCACTGGCAGCATAATATTTTTCTATATTTCTTTTGGGCCCAAGGAATAAAATCTGTTCACCCAGGCTATTGTTATTAGCCCATCTCTGGTATGTTCTATGGTTATCTGTCCCTATGACAAAAAGCCTAATTTTATTATTTTTCAAAAGAGCCATGGCTTCTAGTACCAGATTAAGCCTTTTTAGCTTAAAATTATTTGATATAAAGAGAAGAACTAATTCTTCTTTTTTTATGCCATACTTTTCCCTTAATGATTTTCTGTATTTCTCTTTTACTTTAGGATTGAATCTTGATGTATCTACCCCATTATAAATTACAATTATCTTTTCAGGATCCACCCTGTAATGCTCAATAATATTTGTTTTTACCAGCTCGGAATTAGTCATGACGATTTTACACCCTTTATCCACAAAAATTCTGTGTTCCAAATAACTCAGAGCTATCCGTCTGGGACCAATCTTTTTAATAAAACGAACAACAGGGTGGGGATATTTTTGCTGCATCTGGACAGGATTAATGCCATCTGAGACCCTGAATATATCCTGATAAAAAATCCTCTCCATGCTGTGAATAATATCGAATTTCATTTTTGACAGGGCCCGGTTTGTAAAAAAGGCAAAGGAGAGATTTTTAGCAGGGGAGGACAAGCGAACAACCGGTACGCGATGAATAATGACACCAGGGTTTTCCCGCCAGGTATTGGCAAAAATGTGGACTTCGTGGCCTGCGCGGATCAATTCGCGGCTTAAAAAATAAGTATATCTTTCCAGTCCGCCCTCTTGTAGAGAATATTTTTTACATACAAGTGCAACTTTCACATTTCAACCTTTGATAATCTGATAATAATTATACTTCCATAAAAAATCAGCAAGTTGAATCTATGCCTGATCATCCCTCTTTTTGACACACTATTAATTTCAATATTTCATGTCAATAAAAACGACAGAGGTTAACGCTTTATGAGACCTTTGAAAAATTCTTTTCACTTATGTGCATGAACTTTTTAACCTGTCTACGGACTTGCGTTTCATCTAAAAATGATTGGATATATGCAACCTGCTTGGCAAACTTTTTATTATCTGTTATAAAAAATTCTATAATGAGAATAGAGCATATTTGTTTTATCCGCATCAACTAATTAATATAAAGGAGAGCAATCATGGCTTTAAGTGAAGAACTTCTCAATATACTTGCATGTCCAAAGTGTAAAGGCTATATATATATTAACGATACAAATGACGGGCTTATATGTGATAATTGTAAGCTTTTATATGAAATAAGAGATGATATCCCTATTATGCTCATTGATGAGGCAAAAATCCTGAACCCTGAACCCTGATCTTATAAATATGAGTATACCACAAAGCCCTAAACCTGCTAAACTTGTTGCAGGACTCTTTATGAAGGA
>JAHIKR010000080.1 GCA_018897415.1 Pseudomonadota bacterium | reverse complement strand
TGATACAATAAATCTGGTCATGGAAAACAAAATTGACAATGCCTTCTGTGCTGTAAGACCTCCGGGGCATCATGCTGAAATTAACAGAGCTATGGGTTTCTGCTATTTCAACAATGTTGCAATTGCTGCAAGGTATCTTCAAAAAGAATGGAATATAAAAAGGGTCGGAATCGTGGATTTTGACGTCCATCATGGTAATGGAACTCAACATATTTTTGAAGAAGATCCATCTGTATTTTATTATTCAATTCATCAACACCCCTCATTTGGATACCCTGGTACCGGCCGAGAATTTGAAAAGGGATCAGGGCCCGGCTATGGATTTACATTGAACTCTCCGGTCTTACCGGACCAAGGAGACAGTGAATACAAAAAATTTTTTGAAAATGAGCTTTTCCCTGCCTTCGAGACATTCAAGCCTGAATTCATTATTGTATCTGCGGGTTTTGATGCTCATGTTGATGATGATATGTCAGATATCCGGTTATCAACAGAAGGCTTTTCGTGGATAATGGAAAAAATAGTCAAAATGGCAGGCAGTTATTCTAATGGTAGATTAATTTCTGTGCTGGAAGGAGGATATTCTCTTAAACGCCTTCCAGAGCTGGCAAAAAATCATGTTGAAATTCTATTAAACAACTAATTGATTTTAAAAAGTTTATTCTGGCGACCGTTTTTCGGATAGAATAATATTGGAGGATAAAATGTTTGTCAGCCAATCGATGACCAAGGATGTCATCACAATTGACAAAGATGCTGATATTTTTGAAGCAAAAGATAAGATGACCAAACACCGCATACGCCATCTTCCGGTAGTAAGTAAGGATAATCGTATTATAGGGATTGTTTCAGATCGTGACATAAGAAGCGCTCTTCCTTGCAGTCTATTAAAAGATTACGATACAGGAAAAGCAAGGGAAAAACTTTTAGAGTTTAAGATTAAAGATATCATGATAATTGATCCCTTTACTGTTTCTTTGTCATATACCATTCAAGATGCCCTTCTGCTTATGCAGAAAACGCGCGTTGGAGCATTCCCTGTTGTAGATAAACAAGGCAGACTTAAAGGAATTATATCTACTCGTGACCTTTTACGCGCATTTATCAATGTTCTGGGCATAGGAGAACCCGGGGCTCTATTATGTATCATTGTAGAAGAAAAAATCGGTCAGTTGAAAAAAATTGTTGACGCCATAACCGAGGAAAATATTTCTTTTGGCAGTGTTCTTGTAGCCAGATACTGGGATGAAGGCAAGAGAGCCGTCTTTCCATACCTTTTAACAAAAAATGTGAGTCACGTAAAAAGAAAACTTAAGAAAATGGGTTACAATCTCCTTGACCCAACAGAATGGTATATAGACCAGATATCTCAAGATAAATGATATAATAAACTCAAATTTCGCACCCTTAATTCCTATTGATGTCAAGGGGGTAAAATGCATATTAAATGCTGGGGATCAAGAGGTTCCATCCCTGTATCAGGAAAAGATTATATTAAATACGGCGGCGATACAACCTGCATAGAAATAAGAAGCAAAAGCAAGGATATAATTATCGTTGATGCCGGCACTGGAATTCGAAGGCTTGGGAACCAGTTAATAAAAGAAAGTCTGTATAAGTATAATATTATCTTCACACATGCCCACTGGGATCATATAATGGGTTTCCCTTTTTTTAAACCGCTTTATTCCAAACATGCCGAATTCCGAATGCATGGATGCCCATTTCACGGTAAATTTGTGGAAACCATGCTTTCAAAAATTATGGCCCCGCCTTATTTCCCGGTACGGGATTCTGATTTAAGGGCAAAAATATCCTATGAAGAAGCATGTAAAACAAAATTTGAAATAGGACCTGTCACAATAATACCCATCCCTATCAGTCATCCTAACCGGGGCAGTGGATATAAATTTATTGAAGACGGAAAATCTTTTGTCTTTCTTACAGACAATGAACTGGGTTTTATCCATCCCGGAGGTCTGGAGTATAAAGAATATCTTGAATTCTCTTATGGAGCGGATCTGCTTATTCACGATGCAGAATATACACCTAATGAATATAAAACAACTATTGAATGGGGGCACTCGGTTTATACCGATGCACTTAATCTTGCTTCTGAAGCCGGAGTAAAGAAATTGGGACTTTTTCATATTAACCAGGAAAGAACTGATAGTGAAATGGATAAAATTGTTGAAGAATGTATGAAAACTATAGCTGAAAAAGACCATACTTTTGAATGTGTTGCGGTAAATAGCGACATGAGTTTCGTTTTATAAATTAATGACAGAAAAAAATAATAACAAAAGCCTGATAAAAACTCTTTCATTAACCCCACCCTCCTTACAAGATAATACAGCCGATGCTGAACGGCTGATAAGGGCCATAAAATCTCATCTTAGGACAAATACTGTTGATATTGATCTTTATTTATTAAGGAAGCTTCCTGTTCTTCTTCGGAATTGGAAGTACAATGTCCGCTGTATATTGTTAAAAGACCGCTCAAGATGGATTCTTACAGGTATTACCAACTCAACAGATACAATTCCAATTACAGGTCTGGCTGTTGACTTGGGCACCACAAAAGTTGTTCTACGCATCATAGACCTTTCAACAGATCAAGTTCTTGCTGAACACACCTTTGACAACCCCCAGATAGCTGTTGGGCCTGATATATTAACCAGGATACATTACTCTGATCAGAATGAAGGACTGAAAAAGATAAACGGACTGATTATAGACGGTCTTAATCAAATGATTGAGAAATTGTGTAACTCATGCAACATCAAGCCTGATAATATATACGCTGTTTCTGTAGCAGGTAATACTGCTATGACTCATCTTTTCATGGGGCTCAATCCCTATTGGATAATACGAGAACCATATATTCCTGTCGTAAATAAGCCCGGTCCTATTAAAGCGAAAGAATTGGGTATTAATGTTAACCCTCTTGCGAGAGTTATTATATTCCCAAATGTCGGCAGCTACTTTGGAGGCGACCTGATAGCGGGTATTCTTTTCTCGGGTATTTACAAAAAAGAAGCTATATCCATTTTGGTAGACGTTGGGACAAATGCTGAGGTCTTGCTCGGCAATAAACATTGGCTTGTAGCATGCGCTGGTGCAGCAGGTCCTGCCCTCGAAGGAGGTGTAACCAAGATGGGAATGCTGGCTGGTCCCGGAGTTATTGATCGGATTATAATTGACCCAGTTACTCTTAACATTAAAGCTCATACAATAGGAGATGAGCCTCCTAAAGGAATATGCGGGTCAGGACTTATAGACCTTGCGGCCTGCCTCTTTCTTTATGGCATTATCGACATCAGCGGCCAGTTTGTGCCATCAATGTGCGGCAACAGGCTGAAAGATAAAGATGGTATGAAATATTACGTAGTAGTGCCTGCAAGCGAATCCGGAACAGGGTCTGATCTTATAATTAGTCAGGCAGCTATTGACAGCCTGATAAGATCTAAGGCAGCAATGTATACAATACTTGAAACTATTACTTCTTCGGTAGGAATGTCATTTAAGGATTTTTCTACATTTTATGTAGCAGGCACCTTTGGTTCTTATATCAATCCCAAATCGGCCATTTCTATCGGAATGCTTCCTGACTTGCCGATTGATAGTTATAAATCCTTAGGCAACAGTTCATTAGGTGGAGCAACAATGGCAATTACATCAAATGATTGTCTAAATGAAATTGATAATATCAGAGACAAAATAACCTATCTTGAGTTAAACGTAAATCAGGAATTTATGAACAGATTCAGTGCTGCCAAGTTTCTACCGCATACCGATATCTCTCTTTTTCCTTCAGTTAAAGAATGGAAAAATAAAATAAGAAAGCCAAATCATTGAGCTAAGAGCTAAGAGCTAAGAGCTAAGAGCTCGCCCGAAGGGCGTTAATTCGATTTCTTTATTTTTTTATTAAGATAACTATGTTTCACACCTATTGCTTTTGCCGTTTTAGAAATATCATTCTTATTCTGTAAAAGTTTTCTTTGAATAAATACCCTTTCAAAAGCTTTTTTGGCATCCTTTAAGCAATCTATTAAAAAGAACTGTTCTTCGAAAAACCTTGTCATTTCCATAATCTCCGGATTATAAAGAGATGGCAAATCCGACGCCTCTATAATATCGCCTTCCACCATTATTGCCATCCTTTCAACAAGATTCTTCAGCTCTCTGACATTTCCAGGCCAAGAATAAGCGCGGATTGCTTCAATTGCTTCTTCTGACATGGTTTTTTTTGTACTTCGATTCTGTTTAGCACATTCATCAAGAAATGTTTCAACTAGTAAAGGAATATCTTCAGAACGCTCCCTTAAAGGTGGGACTTCAACAGGTATCACATTCAGCCTGTAATAAAGATCTTCTCTGAAATTGCCCTTTTCAATCTCTTGCTCAAGATCCTTGTTACTGGCAGCTATTACTCTTACATTCACGGTTAATATTCTGCCGCCTCCAACTCGCTGAAATTGTTGTTCCTGTAAGACACGAAGAATTTTAGCCTGAGTTTTTAAGCTCATATCACCTATTTCATCCAGAAATATAGTGCCATTGTTAGCTAATTCGAATTTGCCTCTTTTCTTTGAAGTCGCTCCTGAAAAAGCGTCTTTCTCATGGCCAAACAGCTCGCTTTCGATTAACTCCTCAGGAATTGCCGCGCAATTCACAGTTATAAGGGGCTGATCAACTCTAGAACTCAATTGATGTATAGTTCTAGCTACCAGTTCCTTCCCTGTACCATTCTCACCTGTTATTAGTATCCATGTATCAGTGGGAGCCACAAGCGCTATCTGTTTTTTCAGCAACTCAGTTGACGGGCTATTACCGGTTATTGAATGTTTCTCAATTGTTTTCTTACGCAAATACCTAATTTCTTCTTCAAGTCGTCTGAAATTAAGTGCATTATTAATTGTAACAATTACCTTGTCTATGGAAAGCGGTTTTTCTATCAAGTCATACGCTCCAAGCTTTGTTGCTTTTACGGCGGTCTCTATTGTTCCGTGACCAGTTATAATTATAACCGGAATAGTTGGATAATTTTTCTTTATCTCTTTTAAGGTTTCAATCCCATCAATACCTGGCATCCATATATCAAGCAGAACAAGATCCGGAGCTTCTTCTTCAACTATTTTTAATCCCTCATATCCATTTGAGGCCGTTTTAATCTCAAATCCTTCATCAGCAAGCAGGCCACTTAAAGATTGGAGTATAGAAGGTTCATCATCAACAATTAAAATAGATGGAAACATTTAGTATAGCTCCTTATTAATTCTTCTTTTTCAATTCATAATTTTTTATTCAAACCGGAAGTTCAATTACAAATTTAGCTCCTTTGGGCTGGTTGTCTTGTACACGTATCATACCATCATGATCAGCAATTATTGTGTTGACAATTGTTAATCCTAAACCCATTCCAGTCTTTTTGGTCGAAAAATAAGGTTCAAAGAGGCGTGTTTTATCTTCATCGGGAATACCGGCCCCATCATCAGCGACCTCTATTCTCACCATCTTTAATATAGGGTCATGAGTCAAAGTTATAACAATATTACCCTGTTTCTTAATTGCAACTATTGCATTATCGACCAGATTAATCATAGCTTGCTTTATTTGCTGACGATCAATATTAATA
>JAHIKR010000079.1 GCA_018897415.1 Pseudomonadota bacterium | reverse complement strand
CGAAAAAAGCCTTGTTTCGGCCGTGTCAATGCCGGCATTGCGGGCAAGTTCCATGGCAGCGGCTTCCAGGCTTACAATATCCAACTGATCCTTTGTGCTGGCGAATTTTGCCAGGTAAGCCCCTTTTTCATCCTCAACAAGCGCCTTGGGCCTTGCCCCGCCCGGGGAACTGCCTGCCTGGAACAACAGGGACAACTCATCATCGTCCGCTGCTCCGTTCTGTTCAAATTTCTCTGCCAGCAGCGCCAACTCCTTCAGGTGACGACTGTGAACCCCTGATATTTTCAGGTCAGGCCCGTCGTCACTTTCTCTGTAGCTCAGGGCTCCCAACCCTTGATTGCCCAACAGACGCAACAGTTGGGGAACACGTTGTTCACTGCGCCCCAGGTTGTAGCGGCGAACCAGGAGCCTTCGCCCCCAATCGTCCGGAAGACTGTCTTCAAAAACGCCATGGACTCCGGCATGGGGCCGGTCAGAGTCGAAGATTTTCTCGGATAGCTTTAAAAGCAGCGGGTCAAGCGGGAAGGCTTTCGGATTCTCCAGATATTCAGGAGTATAGCGGAATTGTCCCTCCAGCGCTCCCCTGGCATCGGGGTCGTCGACAGCCAGTTCTCCCACCTTGACAACCTCCGCTGCAGGCAGAGTCAACCATACCGTGAGCATCATGTCTTTTTCTTTTTCCTTCCTCCGGCCCGCTGCCGCTTGCTGGTTTTTCTTTTGAATTTCGCAAACAGGTCTTCTTTTGGAGCCAGCACCTCCTGCCAGCTGTCAAGCAGGCCGAGGATGTCGCTTGCCTCTATCCATTTGCCAATCAACGTCTGCGGAGAACCTTTTTCCATTTTGCTGTACGATTGGCGGGTCAGGCCAAGCCGTTGCGCAAATAGATCCTGACTTTCGTTACGAGCCAGGCGCGCCTCTTTCAATCTTTCTCCAAGCTGCAGCAGCAAAGGTACAACATTTTTTTCATTGTTAATCATATTTAACTTTATAGCATAATAACATTTACTAAGTAAAGTATTTTTTACTGAGTAATCATTTTCCGCATCTTTTTTCGTAACCGTTCACGGCTTGAAACTTGAAATTGGAAAGTAGAAATTGGGGAGAACAGTCAGTTTATAAATTGGCAGAATACCTTATTCAAAATTCGACGTTGGACGTTCGATGTTCGATGTTCATAGTCTTTTAGCTTGACGGTTGCGTCCTTGATATTGGATTGTAATCTACAGGAATCACGATGATTTTTATGGGATGTGTCGCATGGCTTTGCTGAGTGCTGCTTTGTGTAGTTCGCCGGCAAAATGAACAGGACTTTTCCCATAGATCGGATCCCACCCTGAAGGGTCAGCCTTGCAAAAGAACTGTGTTTCCAGACCCATGTGTTCAACAGCATCTTGCAAGGACAGGTTTAAGATACGTTCTGATGCCTTCCATGTGGCGCCGCAGGGAGCGCCCCTTAGTATCTTGATATTGGTAATCCTTCCATTGGCGATTTTAACAGAGAATTCCGGCATGCCGAATTTCTCTCCATAAAAGCCAAGGCAGACCTGCCTTGATAGACTACATCATGTGGGAGGCGTAAGGACGCCTTTAATATGCGATTTTTTACCTGTTGCGACTATAGGAATTTTTTTATTTACGCACATAACTGCAAGATCATGTGAAAGGTCAGGATGTGTAAGATAATCTAATACCAGGTCGGCTTTGATGTCTGTGGGAAGGTATTTCGTTGAATGGTCGATTACAGGAGGTAAATTCTTGTCTATTGATATTATCTTCAGGTCAAAACAATTTCCTCCATATCTTATTATTCCCTGTATCTTGCTTTCTCCACTGCCGTTTTGCTGAAAGACTATTATTTTTTGGATGTTGTTTTTTAATATATTTTGTGATGTCTTTAATTGTCCACAACTTTTTGAATGAAGTATATTCATATTACGCAACCAGTTTACATTGTTTCCGTGAACTTATTTCAGCGTTTGCCCTTGGCATTGATAGGAATTAAGGGCTCGGAACTTGAGTAACTATTAAAAAACTTGACACAAATATAAATTGAAAATACAAGTGACCTTTTTAATAATCAGAAATTTACAAACTCAAGTTTCTCACCCACTCTATGCAACAAAAGCTTTAAAGGGCAGGTATTAGATGGTTTTTTTAAAAGAGCAAAATAATATGATTGATATTCT
>JAHIKR010000078.1 GCA_018897415.1 Pseudomonadota bacterium | reverse complement strand
AGAGAATGAAGAATTCTATCGACATCCAGGGAAAAGGCCTGACGATATCCATGTTTAAGCTTTTCTTCATGTGAACGACGTAAACCTTTGATACTTAAAGTAGCTAAAGGAGATAATGATTCAGCTTCCCGCTGAGTTAAAGCTAATCTTATATTATCCAGGGGCATCTTTATTACAGTTCCTCGTTTTCAATCATATCTTCCATGAGTTTAATATAATCTATTCCTGCCTTGCGGAAACCTTCTTTTCCATATTTCATGTTTGCTTCAAGAACATAATATTTGTCATTATACATACAAATATCAATGCCAACATCATCCCACCTGCAGCTCTGTGCGGTATGAAGTGCAAGGTCAAGAGCTTCCTCTGGAACAGGGTCTAAACAAACAGTTGCCCCAACCGCGATGTTACTCCTGAAATCGCCTGGAGGAGCTATACGCCAGTAACTATGGACTATTTTATTCCCAATAACAACTATCCTTATATCACGGTCTGATGGTATGTATTCCTGAATGTAGGCGGGAGTAACAATATTTAAGTAGGCAGAAAGGTCATCTTCATTTTTTATAAGGTAAACCCCTCTTCCCATGGCCGATCCTCTTGGTACTTTGCCAATAAAAGGAAATTTAAAATATTCTGTAATAGTGCGTTTCTGACGTTTTCCGTAAAATACCCGCGTTCTGGGATGAGATATCTTCAGCAGATCAAACAACGCTGTCTGTTTAATCTTGTCCTGAACAAACTTGTATGTGTGATAACTTGGGAAGGTACTTTTTCCCATTGCATCAAACAGATCTGCATAAAAAGTTGTCGGGTAATATATTTTTTCTGCGCTTCTGATTAAATCCGCATCTTGAGGGCTGTAATCGGAAAAGTTTGTTCTAACCCCTATAGTAATTACATTCCTGCAACCTCTGAGACGCGCTTCAAGAGCAATAACTTTTTTTTGATTTGTCATAGTATTTCTTTATTGCGGTTTTAGTACAAACATTGATGGTTTAACAGAAACATCTGTCCAGTATTTGTGAACATCGATCCTGAATCCATTGCCATTATCGCCTGATACAGTTAGACTCAAAGGAAGATAATATTTATCTATCTTCTGCAGGCTATCAATTACTACAAAATATAATGATTTTTCATCTTCATCAAACAGCTCAACTTTTTTGACATTTTTTTTATCTTCATTAAGATAAATTTTTTGAATTATACTTCCACTTCTTTTTTTTAAAACAATTACATGTCCTTGTTTTTCATTTTTTATAATATCAGCGGTATGATATTCATTAATGGGAATACGGCCGGCGAGTAATGATACTATTTCAACAGGTTTTATAGGTATTTGAATTGCTTTTTTCAGGTTAGAATATGAAGAGCGTTCCCTGTAAAAGCTATTATCGGTATGGGATAAAAAATAAAACCATTGCCCGTCATTTGCGAGGCTTAACAAGGGCTGGCCTGAAATGTTCAGTATGGCTATTCGCATCATGTCAGGGTCAGACCCAACCCATGCAATGCTTGAAGTAATACTTTTTTTATCTTCTTCCCAAAATGTTATTTTACCGATGCCTTTAAATGTCTTAAGGGTATGGTTTTTAAGTTTAATGTTTGAGAGCAGATTGTTGGCTTCAATTATAGTAGCTGTGTCTAATAATTCAGGGGGCTCCTCAACAATTCTTTCCGTAAAAAAAGAACATGCGGAAAATAAAACAGCTATAAATAGTATGATTGCGTGTTTCACTTGATAAACCCGTATAACTTATATTTCGTATATTGAGACGGCTTCGTAACAAGTTCATATGCAAGGCGTGCGAATCTTGAGGAATGAGACGTACTCAAAGTACGTCGCAATGACGAAAGATGAAGCACAACGCCGCAGATGGACTTGTTACGAAGTCGTCACTTCAGTTCCTGAATCTTCTTCTCAATACCTGCTTTATCCTTTTCTCTATTCAACAGAGAACGTTCATAAAACATAAGAGCCTTTTTTTTATCATTTATTTTTAAATAAGTATCTCCCATATGTTCCAAAATAGTTGGATCATCAGGGACCAGATTTACCGCCTTTTTCAGAAATTTCAGCGCCTCTTTGTAAAGTCCTTTTTTATAGTATACCCATCCAAGGCTGTCAGTAATATAACCATCATCAGGCATGTACTTTAATGCTTCTTTTATAAGACGTTCGGCTTCATCAAGATTTATCCCAAGCTCTGCGTAGGTATAACCTATATAATTCAGAGCATTTGCATTCTGAGGATCAAGGCTTATAACTGTCTTCATCGACTCTATTGAAGCCTCTTTTTTATTCCACTTGTCATAAACAACTCCGAGGCGGAAATGGAGTTCTGTATTTTT
>JAHIKR010000077.1 GCA_018897415.1 Pseudomonadota bacterium | reverse complement strand
GACATGTGTTTCATGTAAGATACCCCATGGCGAACCCCATCCAGCTCAGATGTTAAGTAAATATCCTGAATGCGCGCAATGCCATGGCATAGCCCATGATTTGAGATGAGAAAGCAATTAATGGAGGTGACGTAGATGAAGAGTGTAAAAAAGGTAGCCATAGTTTTTAGTGTTATAGCTATTGTAGCACTATTACTTGTTGCCGTGGGATGTGACAAGGCCGCAGTGCCGACTCCTGCTGGAACTGAAGAGGCGGCAGCAACCGATATAGCTAAGGAAGAAGGCCTATATGATATTCAGCCTCAACCTCTTCATTCGGTAGCCCAGTGTGCACAATGTCACATTGGTGTATTTGAGCGCATTAAAGATGCTGGTGGAAAACATCAGATTGAATGTGTTGACTGTCATACTCAGTTCCATATGTTTAATCCCAAAAAGCGTCCATATGAGACAGTCATACCACAATGTGAAACCTGTCACGGGGTATTTCACGGCGAGGGCACAAAAGAAACTCCATTAGTGGATTGTGCTTCATGCCATACAGATCCTCATGCACCATTGATTATTCCCGGCGCAGTATTAAGCAATAATGCCTGTATGTCTTGTCATACAAAAGAGACCAAACAGATTACTGATAATGTTAGCAGACATACAACAGAGGTTTCATGTTCAGATTGTCATCACGTAGAACACGGCTATATCCCCAAATGTAATGAATGCCATGAATCCCATAGCCCTGGTCATGAGATGGATGATGCGGCCTGTATGAGTTGTCACCCTGTCCATATGCCTGCAAAGATAACATATAGCAGGAAGGAAACGCCAAATCTTATCTGTGCAGGTTGCCATGATCAGGTCTATGGTTTACTGCAGAACAATATCACTAAGCACACCGATGTTAAGTGTTCAGATTGTCATTCAGCACATAAGAGAATACCCTTGTGCAGTGAATGTCACGGTATGCCTCATTCAAAGAGGATGATGCAAGATACATCCAAGTGCGGCGATTGTCATAATATAGCTCATAATTTGCCTGTAAGTTAATGGATCGCCAATGATAATTAAGTAACCTCTTCCTTTTATATGGTAGGGAATGAGAGTTATTAAGTGTTATTTATAAAACAGCCGAATCACCTATAGCGTGGTTCGGCTGTTGTCTTTTTAACACATTGAACCACTTGACTAATCCACCACTCAACCAATTGTGAGCGAAGCGAACTAAAATGGCCTCTGTATTTTTAGCTAACGCACCTTACTTTTTAGAAGAAAGATACGGGAAACTGGCTGGAGCCGGCTCTACTCTTCCACATATGGGGCTGCTTATGTTAGGGGCTGTTTTGCGGAGCTCCGGTCATAGAGTTCGTATAGTAGATACTTCTGCTTTGGGGTTGACATATGAAGAAACCATTGAGGAAATAAAAAAATTTCGGCCGGATATAATTGGTCTAACTGCGGTTACTCCTTCAATCGATAGAACTGTAAAACTGGCATATATGATAAAAAGGATTTATCCGTTTGTGCCAATTCTAATAGGAGGGCCGCACTTTACAGCGGTTCCCGATAAGACAATGAAGGATTATCCTGTTTTTGACTACGGCGTAATCGGGGAAGGCGAACATACAATCGTTGATCTGGTTGAAACTTTGGCTTCCGGCAGAACACCTTCAATTATACCAGGGATTGCCATAAGAGAAAACGGGAGGATTTTCTTCTCTCAATCTCGGCCACCTATAACAGATATGGATTCACTGCCTTTTCCTGCATGGGATCTTCTTGATGGTTTTCCACATAATTATCATCCTGCCCTGTTTAAATATAAAAGACTTCCTTCTGCTTACATTATATCTTCAAGAGGCTGCCCCAATAAATGCATATTTTGTGATACTTCAGTTTTTAGTCGAAGAATCAGATTTCACAGCCCTGAGTATATTTTGGAATTGGTTGATTATCTGGTAAAGAAATTCAATATCAGCGAGATTATTTTTGAGGATGATCAATTTCTTTTAAAGAAGAAAAGGGTAGAAAAGATATGTGAAGGAATATTGAGGTCAAAGCGGAATATTGCATGGAGCTGCAGTGGCAGAGTAAATTCGGTGGATGATATTGGATTGTTAAAGCTGATGAAATTCTCAGGTTGCTGGCAGATAAATTACGGCATAGAATCCGGTAATCAGAGAATCCTGGATTTTGCTAAAAAAGAAATTACGATTAATCAGATTGAAAAAGCTGTAAGATTGACTCATAAAGCCGGGATCTTGAGCAAGGGATATTTTATTTTTGGACTTCCATACGAAACAGAAGAGACCATGAAAAATACCATCGGGTTTGCCAAAAGCATACCATTAGACGATATGAGTATATTTATGCTTACTCCTTTTCCCGGTTCAGAAATGTATGATATTGCGGAACAGCATGGAAGAATAGATAAAGATTTTGAAAAAATGAACCTGCTCGATGTTGTTTATGTTCCAAATGGTTTGTCAAAAGAAATACTTTTTAATTATCAACGAAGTTTTATGAAAGAATTTTATCTGCGGCCCCGGATAATCGGAAATTACCTCAAAAGACTTCTAGTCAATCCTCTGAATGTTTTTAATATGATAAAGGCTTTTAGCGGATTTTTAAACTCGGTATTTGGAAAAACGACTGGAATTCCGTGAAGTACATCGCCTAAGCCATCTGATCCTATGATATCTTTGGGTGATATTTGATTGAATAATCCGAGACGCCCCATCTTTACAAATTATCATTTGAATTGACAATTTGTAAAGATGGTGTTATCGTTTAATTATGATAAAACGTGAAGCAGCCAATATACTTATCGACCTGTCAAAAGGCTATTATATAGTTGTGGTCACCGGTCCCCGCCAATCCGGCAAGACCACCCTGGTTCAACAGGTTTTCAGCGACAAGAGGTATGTTTCCCTGGAAGATCCGGACGAAAAGGAGTTTGCCGAACAGGATCCAAGGCGGTTTATCTCACGATTTCGTGAAGGGGCCGTACTTGATGAAGTACAGCGTTGTCCGAAACTCTTTTCATATCTGCAATCCCGTGTTGATACTGATCGCCGGCCCGGTCAGTTCATTTTGACCGGTTCGCAGCAATTCGGGCTCCTGACCGGAATTACGCAGAGTTTGGCTGGTCGTGCCGGTTTATTAGAGCTTTTGCCTTTTTCTCTCAAAGAAGTGTTGAATTCACCGGGCGCTCCGGCCGACACAGATGAGCTTTTATATAAAGGTCTTTATCCACCGCTGTATGACAGGGATGTTACTCCTGCAAGCTGGCACAGAAGTTACATACAGACCTATGTCGAGAGAGATGTGCGGCAGTTGATTAACATTAGAGACCTTAGTACTTTTCAAAGGTTCATAAGGATGTGCGCCGCACGTGTGGGACAACTGTTAAATTTGAGTGGTCTGGCGAATGAGTGTGGTATTACTCACAATACAGCAAAAGCCTGGATATCTGTTTTGGAGGCAAGTTACATTATATTTCTCTTGTTGCCTCATTATCGGAATTACAACAAACGTTTGGTTAAAACTCCAAAACTTTACTTTTATGACAGCGGCTTCGCTGCCTGGTTGTTAGGCATTCGGAACGTAGATCAGCTTTCTATTCATGCTTTAAGGGGTTCACTGTTTGAGAGTTGGGTCATTAGCGAGCTTGTTAAAGGGCGCTACAATCGTGGGCTTGAATCCAATCTCTATTTCTGGCGCGATAATACAGGAAATGAGGTTGATGTCATCGTTGAACAGGGCGCCGGACTGCTGCCGATTGAAATTAAATCCGGTCAGACCCTGACACAGGATGCATTTATAGGTTTGCGGAAGTGGTTGTCGTTGGCTGGTGATGATGCCGGCAACGCATACCTGTGTTTTGGGGGAGATGAAGGGTATGAACGTTCCGGGGTAACCGTGCTCTCGTGGAGACAGATAGGTGACCTGGCGATGGACATATAGCAAGACTAAAAGCCGATGGGCGACCTCTGTCTGCGTGCGGCATGCACAGGCATGCTGGAGCAAATCGTAAGCGATCGGGATGGGTATTGGAGAGTACTCAAATAAAAAGGGCACGAAACATGACCATCTCGGATTGGATATCGCGCATCAATGCATAGTCCTCTCTTCCCAATGGGGCAAGGGGTATGTGGCGTAGTCTGAGAATAAACACGAACTTCACAACTAAGGGGCTAAAAAGACTGGTATCAGGCTTTAAATCTATATGCCGTGAGTAAAAGATTTTATGGTTTTCTATAGCATATTTTCAAAGCAGTACCCTAATTTGATGTCTCGTAACTTCTATTCGCCTTTGGTGGAAAATTATGGCTTTTTTCCTTTCCGCCCTTGGCCGAATTCATTACTACAATCAGCGAATAAAGGTGAGACTTGAAAATTTGTTTTATCATCGAGTATTATTCCCCGCATATTGGTGGTGGTGAAGTCCTTTTTCAGAACTTGGCAGTGGGCCTTGTGAAGGCTGGTCACCAATGTGACGTGGTCACATGTCTGCTTCCAGGAACTGAGGAGCATGAAAAGGTCAACGGGGTAGATATCTACCGGGTCCCTGTTCCCCAATTTGCCGACCGATACTGGTTTACCATCTTGAGCATACCTTTGGCCTGGCAGATTGCCAAAAAAGCAGACGTCATTCATACCATGACCTACAACGGGGCCTTCCCCGCATGGTTGATAGCTAGGCTCCAAAAGAAACCTGTGGTCATGCTGGCTCACGAGGTTTTAGGGAAAAAGTGGTTTAACCTGAATTTTAACTTTTTTATTTCCTTTTTGTGCAAGCTCTTGGAAGACCTGGTTCTTTGCCTTCCCTACGATGCCTATTCCTGCAATTCAAAAAGTACTATGAATTCTCTAAAAAATCGGGGCATAGACCCTCAAAAGCTTTTTTTGGCTTATCCCGGCATAGATTACGAGTTGTTTGTGCAAAAAGCAGAAGATCAAGAGAAAAAAATCAGGAAACAGTTAGGTGTTAGGAATTCTACCTTCATTTATATGTACTATGGACGTCCAGGTATGGTAAAAGGAATTGAATATTTGGTGAAGGCCGTCCCTCTTATTAAGAAAGAGATTCCTGATTCCAAGCTAATTCTGATTCTTTCAAAAAGGCCTGCGACCAAATATGCGGAAATTTTGCGTCTTATTAAAGAATTAAATCTGGAGGACGTAATTGTTCTTGACCCTGTGCCAAGGAAACTTTTGCCTTATTATATCCAAGCCAGTGACTGTGTCGTAGTTCCGTCTATCAATGAAGGATTTGGCTTCACCTGCGTTGAGGCATGTGCGATGGGAAAGCCTGTTGTAGCCACTAACGTAGGCTCTCTCCCAGAGGTGATATCTGGGAAATATGTTTTGGTATCACCTGGAAACGCTGAACAACTGGCAGAAGGGGTGATGAATATTTGTTCAGGACGGTATGATATTTCTGAAAAGAAAGTGTTTAGATGGGAAAATACGGTTCAAAAACATATAGAGGTTTATAAGAAAATAGCGATCCCAAAATAACGGATGTATATAACAAAAAGCGGCTTCATTCATCTTTTGGTTATCTTCCTTTCTTGTGAATATGAAATGTTAATGTTAAATCAGAACCCCTGTCCAGACACTCTTAAAGTTACTCTCTGATCTGTGCAATTTTAGGGGTTCATTCCACCAGTTCTCTTTTAACTTCTTTATCTACGAATAATAATTAAGGCACTTTTAGATGAAAATTACATTAGTATATCCAGGGATTTCTATAATAGGGTTCGATAGTCTAGGGCGTGGAGCTCACGATACCATTTCGGTAAATCTCGGTATGGGATATATAAGTAGTTATCTAAAGGAAAATTCCAAAGGGCATACTGTTGATCTGATAGATTTACGTGATTTGGAGACATGGGAGCATTTTGAGATTGAATTGAAGGCGAGAGATCCTGACGTTGTCGGAATACATTTTAACACTATCAATTTCGAATACGGTTTGAACTGTGCTAGGAAAGCAAAAAAATTAAATAGGATTGTTATTGCAGGAGGACCTCATGCAACGTTAGCCCCAGATGATCTTATAAGGACAGGACTTATTGATACGGTAATAGTAGGAGAAGGCGAAGTATCATTCCTGAAGGTAATCGAGGATATTGAATGCGGGAAAGCTACAGAAAGAATAATCTATGGTGAAAAAATCGAAAACTTAGATGACATCCCCTTTCCAGATAGAGACCTGTATAACATGAACCGCATATTGAATTCTCCAGGGATTTTCCCTTATCCAAACAGATATATAGGAATTGTTGCAAGCAGAGGGTGTTATTATAACTGTTCTTTCTGTCAGCCACTAGAAAGAAAAATTTTTGGGAAAAAAGTACGCACTAGATCCGTTGGCAACGTCATAGAAGAAGTAAAATTCGTTAAAGAAAAATATAAGGCTAATTTTATCATGTTTGAGTGTGATACGCTTACGACAAAAAAAGAATGGGCTATGGAACTTTGTAGAAAAATGAAAGACATGGAGATTAGATGGGGCGCCCAGAGCCGTGTTGATACCATTGACACTGAGCTGGCTGAAGCAATGCATGACGGAGGCTGTATGGTCATATTTTTCGGATTTGAAAGTGGCTCTGAAAGAATGTTGAAGCTTCTCAGAAAAGGAATAAAACCCGAACAGTCCATCAAAGCAGGAAAAATTTGTAGGGAAAGCAAGATGTTGATTTTTGCAAATTACATGCTTGGGATCCCAACAGAAACGAGAGAAGATATCGAGCTTACCTTCGATATGATAAAAGAGATCAGACCTGAACTACATTCGCCAACCTATTTTTCTCCAATTCCTGGTTCTGACCTCTATGATTTCTGTAAAAATATGGGCATTATCAAGATAGACTCCTATGAAGGTTTCATAAGGAACCCAATAAACGAAAAGATAAAAGGTATAGATTACTCATTACTGGATTTTTACAAAAAGAGGATCTTAAAATATAAGATTAACTGGTATGAAGAAAAACATTATTTTGAATATGTTTTTGCACGCTGGAAACACCTACTGAAGAAAGGATATTATAAAAATATTGCTAAAGAATTTATTCTTAATACCCCTATTATTGACAAGATTCCAGCAATAATTAGGTTGATAAAGGGAATTTTCGCTTGATCAGATTACCTTATTCATGAAAAAACTTTCTCTTGCAACAAAAATACTCAGGAACTGGATAGCCTATAAGACTAATCTTATGACTCCTGTACCGATAGGTTATGTAATACTCGGAATTACCTTTCAGTGTAATGCTAAATGCAGTATGTGCAATATACACAAGTTTCACAAAAGCAAGGCAGTAAAAGATGAACTGTTAGTAGATCAGTTATTTGATAAGTTCAAAGAGTCAAGTATACTAAGAAGAATATCCATGGTTGATATTACAGGCGGTGAGCCATTTTTGAAAGAAGGCTGTAAGACCTTAATTTCAGAGCTTTTTTCTCTGCCAAATATAGAACTTGTATCAATAAATACAAATGGATTTTTATCTGATAGGATAGAGGATGCTGTAACTGATATTATTGGTAAACTACCAAAGGGAAAGAAATTTGTTCTCAGTGTTTCCATAGATGGGGTTGGTCAACTACATGACGAAATACGAGGGATAAACGGTGCGTTCAGAAGTGTAGAGAAGACAATTTTGAAACTTAAAACCATTCGTGAAAGATTCCCAAGGTTCGCAATACGCTCTAATGCTGTAATCCAAAAGAAAAATATTAATCATTTGGAAGAAATAAAGAAATTCTGGGTAGCAAATGGGATTAGCGGGACTTTTAGCGTGATTCAGCAGCCTTTTTATACCCACAGCAGATCGTCTATTTACAACGATATGAGGCGATTCGATAAAACAGAAATTGACATAATAAAAGAGATCGGGCCCAAGAGCACAGGGATGAATTATTATCTGACTCATAATTTTGTCAGACCTCTTCACTGTTTTGCTGGATACACTTCTGTGTTTATAGACCCATTCGGGACAGTATATCCATGTAATTTTCTTTGCGAGAATCCTGAATACATAATGGGTTCACTTAGACATTATAGTATAGATGAGGTCTGGACATCGACACAAGCCCAACACATAAGAGGAAAGGTTAAGCGGTGCCCTTTCACAAATTGCTGGAACGGTTGTGAAGTTGACCAGACTATGATTCAGTTTTATCCTCTCAACAGGATAGTTAAAATCCTTACACTAGGATACCATGATTTTTATAAACTGAAAGGGCTGAAAGGGTTCGATTGAATGGATATACTGCTTATTAAACACCCTACAACCCATTTTGTAAAAACTGCACCACCTGTAAGTGGAATCCCGTTAGGTCTTCTATATGTGGCTTCAGCACTCAAAAAGGCAGGGCATAATGTCCATGTATATGATGCCATAGTAGGAGCGGATGAAAGCACCTGGGGAGTTCATTGTAATAATGGGGTATACAGAATGGGTGCCTCAATGGATGAAATCAAAAAGATTATTGATGAAATAAATCCTGATGTGGTCGGAATCGGTAACCAGTACTCATCTCAGGCAGATAATGCCATAAAAACCGCTGAAGCTGTAAAGGAGGTCAAAAGAGAAATTAAGGTTGTTGTAGGTGGTTCACATGCCTCAGTTATGCCTTCTACCTTTTTAGATGAATGTAATGCAGTGGATTATGTAGTTATGCGCGAAGGCGAGATTACTATACCGGAATTGCTCGACTCTATTACTGGTCACAGGGATATCACAACTGTAAAGGGAATTGCTTTTAAAAAAGACGGCAAACTCGTTGTAAACGAGCAAAGGGAGTTTATAAAAATCCTTGATGCTTTACCACTGCCTGCGTATGAGTTGGTTGATATGGAGAGATATTTTTATTTTAATGAACAGGGAAAAGACGGCAGGGAGACTTACAGGTATCCGGGTTTTGAACGATCTGTTTCTATGATAACCAGCAGGGGATGTCCATTTAATTGTGTGTTCTGCTCTATCCATCTCGGCATGGGACGGGGCTTCAGGGCTCATTCGGTAGATTTTGTTATAAAGCATATAAAATATTTAAAAGAAACATACCATATAAAACACATACATTTTGAGGATGATAATTTCAGCTTTGACATGTCACGGTTCAATGATATTTTAGAAGGTATGAATGAAAATAACTTAAATATAACATGGGACACCCCAAACGGCGTGAGGGCTGATTATTTAAATGAAGATGTTTTAAAGAAATGTGCAATGAGTGGTTGTACATATCTCAGGATAGGTGTTGAATCGGCAAATATGGAGGTCAGTAAGAAAATTATCAGAAAACACCTTAAGATTGACAAAGTAATAGAGACCGCCAAACTCTGTAATAAAATTGGTATCGACCTTGAGGCGTTTTATAGCATTGGTTTCCCTGGAGAAAAATCAACCAGATGAAGGAAACTATTGATTTTGCTATCAAACAGGAACGCTTATATGGCCTTTACCCTTATGATATGTTTACTGCAACCCCATTAATCGGCACAGACCTATACAAAATATGTCAGGAAAGAAATTATATTTCTATGGAAATATCTGCACAAAATCTGGCAACAGCAACGCAGGGGGAGGGAATGATAACGACTGAGGATTTTACTCCTGAGGATTTGAAAAGACTTCTGAAAAATTTCAGGATAAGGCATCTTATTGCAATGTCCATCTTTTCTCTTAAGTTTTTGCTCCGGCATCCTCAATATTTTTTCATCAGGTTTAAAAATAAATTTCACATCGGACATCTTATAAAATCTTTAGCAGGATTTAGATTAGCAACTTTTGTGGCAGATGTTTTTTTATATAGATATAAAAACTGTATTATACGAAAGGTCGGCATGGAGTGAATTCTGTTATCTCATGTAATATTTGTTCAAGCCCTGACCGGGAGGTATACTGCCGAAAAGACTCTATAGATGTTTTCCGATGCCGTCAATGCGGGTTGATATATGCAGGTGAAACACAAAGTAGCAAGAACATAGAAAAACATTACTCCAAAGAATATTTTGAAAATTACCTTAAAACAGAGTCAATCCATTTAAAGAACAGGTTTGGGAAAAGGTTAAGGGAGATAAAAAAGATTAAATTTCCTGGGGCATTGCTTGATGTAGGCTGTGGGATTGGTTCTTTTTTGAAACTGGCTCGTACTGAAGGATATGAAGTATCCGGAGTTGAACTGTCTTATTATGCTGCTGAGCATGCATGGAATAATTTTGGTTTGCGTGTTTTTAATAGTGAACTTAACGATGCTGGTTTTACTCCGAAGACATTCGATATAATAACTTTATGGCATGTACTTGAGCATGTAACTGATCCTAAGAAATTCCTCATAGAAGTAAATAGATTGCTTAAAAAGAACGGCCTCCTTGTAGTAGAAGTGCCAAATATCGGGAGCATTGCAGCCAGAATTTCGCTCATGAACTGGGAGTTAATGGCACCTAAAGAGCACCTTTTTTATTTTAACCCACATACAATCAACCGGTTACTGAAGGAAACAGGATTTAGCATCATAAAGAATCAAACATATTTCTGGACAACTCCAGCAATGGTCATTAAAGCAAAAGCGGATTCAATAAAAAACAATGGAAACGCAATTCTAAGATTAATTGCATTTTTCTGTCATGTATTTTCTCCTTTGAGGTTCAGGGTCTTACCTTGTTTTATAAAAGGAGATGTTATCACTATTTACGCCAGTAAGGTCAAGAACCTATTGAATAATTAAAAAATTTGGGATTAATTATCAAGATGAAATCGGTATTATCAAGGTATTTTTACTGCTTTTGTATCTGAAATGGACGAGGAGAAAAAAACGAGGTTTGGTTGAAAACAAGTAATACGGAAAGGATGAATAGTGCCTTCTAAACGAATTGTAATTATAGGAGCTGGCCCAACGGGCCTCGGCGCAGCATACAGATTAAAAGAACTTGGATACGAAAACTGGGTGATATATGAGAAAGAGGATTATATCGGCGGGCTCTCTTCAAGTTTTAAGGACGAAAAGGGTTTTACATGGGACATAGGCGGCCATGTGATGTTTTCTAATAATGAATATTTCAACAATCTAATAGACCATCTAATTGGCACTGACTTTATAAGCCATGGGCGAGAAAGCTGGATAAGAATGAATGGAAGGTGGATCCCTTATCCATTTCAGAATAATATCAGATATCTTCCAAAAGATTTGACCCGTCAATGTCTGGAGGGTCTTATATCCGCACAAAATGATAAAAGACAGATTTCTAATTTTGAAGACTGGATATATAAGACATTTGGTGAAGGCATAGCAAAACTTTTCATGATACCTTATAACATGAAGGTGTGGAAAATACCTCTTAGTCAGATGAGTTATAACTGGATTGCCGAAAGAATTAGTATTGTAAGAATAGAAAGAATTATGAAAAATATTACAGAAGAGTTAGACGATATAGACTGGGGACCAAATAACAGGTTTAAATTTCCTCTCCATGGAGGCACCGGAGGTTTTTTTAATAAATTTTCTCCTTTTGTTAGTGGCAGGATAGACTATAAAAAAAGACTTATCAATATTGATATAGACTCTAAATTGGTTATATTTAGTGATGGCAAAAGTGATAGATATGATGTGCTAATTAACACTTCTCCTCTTGACCTGTTTATACGAATGGTTAAATCTAAGAAAATAGATACTGCATATTTGATGGAAAAGGCTTACCATCTAAAACACAGTGGAGTGTATGTTGTAGGCATTGGTCTTAAAAAAAAGACAGAAGGTACAAAATGCTGGGTATATTTTCCTGAAGAGAGCATACCTTTTTATCGTATGACTTATTTTTCTCGTTATTCTCCAAACAATGTGCCGGATGGTGCTATAAATACTTACAGTTCATTGATGTGCGAGATTTCTTTTACTGAAGATAAACCCACTTCTGAAAATGAGTTTGTAAGCTTAACTGTCAACGGGCTTGTTAATGCCGGGATATTATCTGAAGCCGATAGAGAAAATATTGTGAGCAAATGGCTGAAGAAAGTTGATTATGCTTATCCTATTCCCACACTCGGCCGGGATAATAGCTTGAGGGAGATTCAGCTATTTCTTGAAGACAACCAGATTTATTCAAGAGGACGTTTTGGGGCATGGAAATATGAAATAGGTAACATGGACCATTCTGTGATGATGGGTGTAGAGGTGGTAAATAAAATTCTTTGCAGTGAAAAAGAAAATGTATGGCGATAAAACCGAAGACAGATTCTAACCCCTTGGTGAGCGTGGTAATTATCAACTGGAATAGAAAAGATGTAATAAAAGAAACACTTTTGGAGATGAAAAAGCAGACCTATGACAACTACGATATAATCGTTGCGGATAATAATTCCACCGATGGTGCTCCTGACGTGATAGAAGTAGATTTCCCTGAAGTAAAACTTATCAGACTCAAAGAAAATGTAGGAATTAAGGGGTATAACATTGCTTTTGAAAATTCAAAAGGAGAAATAATTGTAATACTTGATAACGATTCTTTTCTGGAAAGGGATGGAATAAAAAAGATAGTTGAAAAATTCAAAAAATATCCAAATCTCGGAGCCCTTGGCTGTAAGGTTTACGATTGCAATTCAAAGAAAGTACATCACTGGCACCCAAAAGTCAGAGATGAAAATGGTCCGGAAGAAGGCTTTGAATCGCCATTGTTTAACGGTTGTGCTGCTGCAGTTCGCAGGAATGTACTTGAAGAAGTGGGTTTTTATCCTGAAGAATATTTTTTATACGAAAACGAAAGAGACCTGTGCACCAGAATAATAAACGCCGGTTATGATGTCAGGTACTATACTGACATAATCGGGTATCACAAGGTTTCTGATGTCGGAAGAAGCAGCGATAGACTTATTTATTTTCAAACAAGAAATCTCCTCTGGTATTACTGGAAATATCTGCCATTATTACTTTCCTTGCGGAAGTCAGTTAAGTTAATGATAGGAAATTTAATATATTCCCTTATAACAGGCAGGTTTAAAACTTATCTCTGTCCAATTGCCCATTCCTTAATGCATTTGCCTATGATTTTAAAAAAGAGGATGCCCGTTAGAAAAGAAGTCATTTCAAAGGTTTTATATTGATCAATAAAAAAGTACGAATAAGTGAGACTTTAACACGAGCCACAGTAATACTCTTTGGTGCTACTGCTTTTAGCTACTTTACTGGAATTATTTTTCAAATAATCCTCGCCCACTATTTTGGTATAAGTCCAGAGATGGATGCATATCAGTTTGCTTTCTCACTTTATGACGTAATTACCGTAATGATTGGGGTAACAATACAAGTTATTCTTATACCAATATATATAAAATTACTTCATGAAAAAAACGATGTATCTGTAGAAGAGTTTACAAGTACTATATTTACTGTTATTTTTATTTTAGCAACTTCCATTTCAATCACCGGATATATTTTATTTCCAATTATAATTACAAAGTTTACTAAATTTTTTGGCGGGAATGCACAGCTGGCAAGAGATTTATTAAGAGTCTTCTCTACTTTAATTATTCCGAGCACTTTATCCGCTTTAATCGTCAGTATACTTAATGCAAGAAAACATTTTTCAACCCCAGCTATCCTAAATGCATTGCTTGGAATTCTGCCAATTTGCCTAATCTTAATTGCAGCAAATGTTTTGGGTATTTACAGTCTGCTTTTTGGTACCGCACTGTCATTTATTGCAAACTTCTTTTTCGTATATCTTTTCTTTAAAAGGTCACATATTATTAAATTTAGACTCAAATTAAACCATCCTGCAATAAAAACTGCGATACTGCTGGGTATCCCTGCATTTTTTTCGATCGCTGGCGCCCAAATAAACACCATGGTAGATAGACTTATGGCGTCTACACTTCAGACAGGAAGTATTTCTTCGCTTTTTTATGCCAAGTCAATAAGAGAAATCCCTCTGACCCTTTTTATCGCTCCATTGGTATTAAGCGTTTTCCCTTCATTTTCAGAAGCTGCAGTAAATAATGATAGATCAGGAATCGTTAGACTTTTTTCATTGAGCATAAGATTGACAATTTTTATGCTTTTACCAGCAATGGCCTGGCTTTTAATACTTGGGGAGTCCTTTATAGAGCTTTTTTTACAACATGGAGTTTTTTCAATTAATGCAAGTTTTAATACTTATAATGTTTTAATCTTTTATCTCGCAGGACTTGTTTTTTATGGTTTTATTATTTTTCAGGCAAAATTATTTTATGCCCTCCAGCGAATAAAAATTGTTATTTATATTGGTCTGTTATCAATTATTTCCAACATAATACTAAACTATATTTTGATGAAAATGTTTGGGGTCGTTGGACTTGCTTTGTCTACGTCTGTCATAGAAATAAGCTTCTCGGCTGTAATGTTTTATATAATAAAGAAAATATTAAAACAAATTGATGGTAAAAGAATTACAGAGACTTTTTTAAAGGTTATGGTAGCTTCAGCTGTAATGGGTGCTTTCGTTTACACTTCTCTACTTGGTGTCAAATATTTTTGGAGTGTTGACAGTATCTATTGTAGGCTTCTTGCCTTGATTGTCCCAGGTATATTCGGTATTGTTATTTATTTGGTCATGTCTTTAATCTTAAAAATAAACGAGTTTAGGTTTATAGTCGAACAGGCGTCTACTATGATGCCTTTCCGGCTTTTTGGTTTTGGAAGACTTGGGAGTTTATGGGGTAAAAACCAATGAAAGTTACTTTGGTTTATCCGGGGATTACGATATGTGGTTCTAATAGTTATGGCAAGGGCATGGATTCATCCTGGATAAGTCATGGCCTATGCTCAATTAGTGCTTATGCTAAGAACAAGGGCTATGATATTAATCTGATAGATTTAAGACAGCTCAGAGGTTGGCATCATTTTAGGTGGATGGTAAACAAGGAAAAGCCTGATATCATAGGGCTGTCCATGATGAGTGTTGATTATAATCCTGTAATGAAGTGTGTGGAGATTATCAAGGAGGTTAATGACAAGATTACAGTGGTAGTTGGTGGCCCCCATCCCACTTTAATGACGGATGAGGTGACCCAAAATGAGAAGATTGATTATATCATTCTTGGTGAAGGGGAGATAAGTTTTACAGAACTTTTAAGAGATATAGAAAATGGCATAAAGAGCAAAAGGATAATTCGAGGCATAAAACCAGACCTCGATAGGATACCGTTCGTTGACAGAGAACTATTCAGTGGCTTTGAATATCCCATAGCAAGTTTTCTTCCCCCTCCCTTTGTCACAGTTATCGCGGGTAGGGGGTGTATTTACAACTGTAGATTCTGTCAGCCAGCCGAGAGAATCATATTTGGGAGAAAAGTGCGCCGACGAAGTGTGGATAATGTCATCGAAGAACTCAAAATATTAAGAGCTAATTACAACTTTGGTAGCCTTATGATCCATGATGATTGTTTGGCTGAGGATAAAGCATGGGTTTATGAATTCTGTGATAAATATTTGGAAAACGGGTTTTCTCAACCCTTTGTATGCCAAAGTAGGGCTGACATTATTTGTAAAAATGAGGATATGATTCACATGATGAGTAAAGCAGGCTTAAAGATGTTGCTCATTGGATTTGAGAGTGGCAATCAAAGGGTGCTAAACTTTTTAAGAAAAGGTGTAAAGTTGGAGCAGAACTACGAGGCTGCCAGAATTTGCAGAAAG
Organism: Pseudomonadota bacterium; assembly: GCA_018897415.1. Lineage (GTDB taxonomy): Bacteria > Desulfobacterota > Desulfobacteria > Desulfobacterales > ETH-SRB1 > B13-G4. The sequence continues at coordinate 1,663 of JAHIKR010000077.1, read as the reverse complement.
CATAGAATAAGGATCTGGGCCAACTATATGTTAGGAATTCCGACCGAAACCAAAGAAGAGGTAATGGATACGGTAAGGATGATAAAGAACATTAAACCAGATCACTACAGTCCTGCTTTTTATACGCCACATCCTGGAAGTGATCTTTTCAAATATGTTGAAGAGCATGGCCTATCCTTGATCAAAAGTCATGACAGTTACAGAAGAAATGCGACTGAGGCCAAAATAAAAGGAATAGATTATAAATTTCTCTATCAGGCTTTAATGGAATCAATGGGCATGGATACACCTATCATGAGAAATAATTTATTCCTACTGCTACAAAGGAAGCTGATGCCATTTTTCTTGCGCCATCCACATATTAAGGACGTAGTCAAGGAAAGTCTCATAGTTTTTGGCCTTTTAAAAAAATAGTTGTAAATTCATGGAAGAGAAATACAAACTCATGATGTTTGAGAATTTTGGTTTTAATGAGGAATAACAGAAGATAGAAAAATTCATAGATCTTATAAGTGAAACTTTCTCCATAAGTCCAAAAGAAATCGGGCAGATAGTTTGGCACGCACTTCTATAATAATAGTCAATTACAATGGTAGATTTTTTCTCAAAGATTGCCTCGAATCCATAAGATCATCTGAGGCATCCCAAGAAGAGATCATCATCGTTGACAATGCATCAACGGATGGAAGTGCTGACTATATAAAAAAGGAGTTCCCACATGTCAAACTGATAGCGCTTGATAAGAATTATGGTTTCGCGTTGGCAAATAACATAGGTGCCGAGGCCGCCGCAGGTGAATATATAGTATTCCTCAACAATGACACAGTGGTCACTCCAAGATGGCTTAAACACCTTCGCGATGTTTTTTCTTCTGACCCTACTGTCGGAGCGGCAGGAAGCAAATTGCTCTTATATCACAGGCCAGAAAGAGTGAACTCAGCAGGGGCAAATATTATATTCAATGGTGGCGGTTATGACATTGGATTTATGGATATTGACTCAGATAAATACAATGCCCCCGGTCCGCGAGGCGGGGTCTGCGCTGCGGCAATGATGGTCAGAAAAAAAGAGTTTCTCTCCCTCGGTGGTTTTGACCCTATGTATTTCATGTACCTTGAGGATGTTGACCTCTGTTGGAGGTACTGGCTTTTGGGTTACAGAGTTTTATATGTGCCGACGTCAATAGTCTATCACAGATTTGGCGGTACCGCCGGCAGTGACCGACACGCTCCTCTCAGGGTCTTCTACGGTACCCGCAACAGTATATTTAATATTTTTAAAAACTATGAATTAAAAAATATACCCTTCCCCTTCGCTTTTAATATCATCTCCCACGCAGGAAAGTTTTTTGCGTTACTTATCAGCCTCCAATTCAGGAGTGCCTGGACAATACCAAAGGTTTATTGTTCCTTTATGCGATATTTACCTCAAGTGATGAAAAAGAGAAAAGATATTCAGAGCAAAAGAAAGGTAAGTGATCGATATTTATTTGAGCACTTTCTTATCGTATCACTCTCAGCCACTTTTAAAGAGTATTTTAGGCTTAGGGGGATTAAAGGATAATGGAACAGCGGTTTCACAGAATGTCCTTCTGCGACCGATACCTCTTGGCGACAATATAATCAAACATTCCTGGAAAATCTATTTATCCTCATCATCTCAT
>JAHIKR010000076.1 GCA_018897415.1 Pseudomonadota bacterium | reverse complement strand
TGAATCTTTGATGAACAGAATAAAAGATTGCGGTGCCTCTATGCTGATAACAGCAGATGGCGGATTCCATGGTGGAAGAATTATACCTCTAAAACAAAGTGCCGACAAAGCCCTTAAGAATTGTCCCGAGGTTAAAAAGTGTATTATAGTGCGCCGGACCAATACAGAAATCACTTTTATAAAGAACCGTGATTCGTGGTGGCACGAAGAAATGGCTGCTCCGGATATAAAAACCTCTTGCGAACCTGCTGTTATGGACGCCATTGATCCACTTTTTATTCTTTGTACCAGCGGCTCAACAGGCAAACCAAAGGGAGTGCTGCACTCGACTGGAGGATATCTTCTCTACGCCAACCAGACCTTTAAATGGGTATTTGATGCGAGAGACGAAGACACTTTCTGGTGTACAGCCGATATAGGATGGATAACCGGACACAGCTATATTGTTTATGGCCCTCTTTCAGCCGGTGCTACATCAATAATGTTCGAGGGAGTTCCCACCTATCCCGATCCCGGCAAGTACTGGGAAATTATAGAAAAATTTAAGGTCTCTATTTTTTACACTGCTCCAACGGTTATCCGTTTGTTAACTAAATATGGTGAAGAATGGCCCAGACGTTATGATCTCAGCAGCTTAAGGCTGCTTGGAAGTGTTGGCGAAGTTATTAACCCTGAAGCCTGGCACTGGTATTATGAAAAAATAGGTCAAGGGAAATGTCCTATAGTTGATACATGGTGGCAAACTGAGACCGGTGGAGTTCTAATAGCTCCTATCCCAGGGGCAATACCCAACAAACCTGCATCAGCCGGAGTTCCTTTTCCTGGTATAGTCCCACTTATCATTAAAGATAACGGTAAAAAAGCTCGTCTTGACGAGAGCGGTTATCTTGTCATGACTAAACCGTGGCCTGGCATGATGCAGGGTGTCTATGGCGAACCACAGCGATTCAAAAATACATATTTCAGTCAATTCCAGGGCATGTATTTCACCGGTGATGGAGCAAAAAAAGATAAGGACGGTTATTACTGGTTAATGGGACGCGTGGATGACGTCATTAATGTCTCCGGCCATCGCCTGGGTACAGCGGAAATTGAAAGTGCCTTTGTCGCACATCCCGGTGTGGCGGAGGCAGCTATTGTAGGCTATCCCCATGATGTAAAAGGAGATGGAATATATGCCTTTGTTTCTTTAAAAAGCGGGGTTAAAGAATCAGAGGAGTTGAAAAAGAAACTGATTGATCAAGTTCGAAAAGATATTGGTCCAATAGCAACGCCTGACAAAATTCAGTTCACAGATACACTGCCCAAAACCAGGAGTGGCAAGATCATGCGGCGAATACTACGTAAAATAGCGGCAGGTGATATCACCGACTTAGGAGACCTCTCCACCCTTGCTGACCGAGCTTGCGTTGATATAATAATAAAAGAAAGGCTATAGAACTCAATCGCTAAACTGGGGTAATAGTAAAAAATAGCATGGAAATAAGAATAGGAACCTCGGGCTGGCATTACAGGCACTGGAAAGGTCCCTTTTATCCGCCTAAGATTCGCGACTCTGAAATGCTGCCATTTTACCTTAAGCATTTTGATACGGTAGAAATTAATAATACCTTTTATCGCCTGCCGAATAAAAATGCTGTTAAAGCCTGGCATCAGCATTCACCTGAGGGTTTTCTTTTTGCAGTAAAGGGAAGCCGCTTTATCACTCACATGAAGAAGCTCCGCAATCCAGCCGAGCATATCAAATATTTCTACGATACTGTAAAACTTCTTGGCCCTAAACTTGGCCCTATTGTTTTCCAATTACCCCCCAAGTGGAAGTGTAATATAGAACGTCTTGAAGCTTTCTTAAACGAACTCCCCAAAGAATCCAAATATTCCTTTGAGTTCAGGGACAAATCATGGCTCTGTTCTGAAGTTTACCAACTTCTTGCAAAACATAATGCAGCTCTGTGTATTTATGATCTCAAAGGCTTTGAATCGCCGCCTGAGGTCACAGCAGATTTCACTTACATTCGTCTTCACGGTCCCTCCAAAAACGCATATCAGGGGTATTACGGTAAAAAAGCCCTTCATAAATGGAAAGATCGTATAAATGCCTGGAAGAAAAGTTTAACTGCTGTTTATATTTATTTTGATAACGACCAGATGGGATATGCTGCTCATAATGCAATTATTTTAAAAGAAATGGTTTAATATATTTATTAAATTACTAAATTTAACTTTAAGTTCTTATAAAACTTTGATAATAATTCTATTTTAAAAAGAGTATAATATTTAAGGAGATATAATGAATATATCCGGTTTGTGGAATAACTTATATGAATATCTTGATAAATGCAATGAACCAGTAGTAATTCTTACAGATGAAGAAATTCAATTCGACATTGTTGAAAGCGAAGATAATATAAGGCCTTATCCTCTTGACTTTGCTGATTCTTCATACAGCATTAAAAAAATTGCCAAAGATGCAGGATATGGTGTCTCTGTTCATCCTCTAAACAAAAGAATAAAAATATTCACAAAAATTCCATAACAGGCACACTACTTTCTAAGGAGGTACAGGTTATGTCCAGCGATGAAATGTTAAACATTCTCCGTGGAACCAAGGTATTTGAGGGAATTTCTGAAGAACATTTAGATTTGATATCCACCTGTGGAAATTTAGTAACATTCGTAAAGGGAGAAACCATAATCAGAGAAGGACAACAAGGGCATCCTCTTTTCGTTGTTATTAAAGGACAGGTTGAAGTTGTTCTGCCAAAGCAAATAAGCGGCCAGACAGTTGAAAGGCCTACAAAGATAAAAATAAGCGATGTCAGACCAGGATACTGCATAGGTGAATTTTCACTTATTGATGGGAAACCAGCCTCTGCATCCGTTATTGCAAGCGAGCCATGTGAACTTATTGAAATAACCAGGCCGGATTGGGAAAAAATCATAAACTCCAGTGATGAGCTTGCAAAGAATATTTACAAAAATATGCTTCTGATTGTTATAAATAGAGCCCGGCAAAAAATTAAAGAGCTTGATATATGCTTTTATTAAATCTCGTTATATCTGCCGGTTGCTCAATTGCACCTGTTAAGGGATAGAAGCTGTTGAGATTCATACCGCATGGCATTAGTGAATGGTTTTTTTTATTTCTGCGCCTGGTAGTATTTTTTTTAATTGCACTTTGTTTTTTAATTTACACGGTACATATGCCTAATACTTCTTATTCCGGACCATTCAAGCCTTTATCTGAAAGCGAACTGTTATTAAAAGATAATTTGAAAAAGCATCTTTATCTGCTGGCAGAAAAAATTGGGGAAAGAAATATCTGGCACTACAATGAGCTTAATGCCTCAGCCGATTATATTGAAAATACACTTGCCGAACTGGGATATGATGTTTCAAAACAAGAGTATAAAATTGAAAATAAAGCTTTAAAAAATATTGAAGCCGAACTGGTTGGGACTTCCAAACCTGAAGAAATAATTATCGTAGGTGCTCACTACGACTCAGTTATAGGCAGCCCCGGTGCAAATGACAATGCTTCTGGCGTTGCCGCAGTTCTTGAAATCGCACGTCTTCTTTCTAAAGAAAAACTCCCAAGAACATTAAGAATGGTTGCATTTGTAAATGAAGAACCACCTTTTTTCCAGACCGAAAAAATGGGAAGCCGTATATATGCTGCCAGATCACGGAAGCGAGGAGAAAAGGTTGTCGCAATGTTCTCCCTTGAAACCATTGGATATTATTCAGATGAGCCGGGAAGTCAGCACTATCCATTCCCCTTTGGCTCTTTTTATCCAGATACCGGCAACTTTATTGGATTTGTCGGAAATATTTCTTCAAGGAAATTAGTACGAAAAGCCTTATCATCATTTCGCAAAAACACACCTTTCCCCTCAGAAGGACTGGCTGCTCCAGGATGGTTTATCGGAATAGGCTGGTCTGATCACTGGTCATTCTGGAAGGAAGGATATCCCGCAGTCATGATAACCGATACAGCCCTGTTCAGATACGAGCAATATCATACCATGGAAGATACTCCTGACAAAATTGACTATGACCGAACGGCCAGAGTAGTTGAAGGTATCAGCCGGGTAGTTAGCGAACTTGCCGGCAATCCATAAGCAGCTATAAGGAGAAAAATAATTGAAGAAAATTATTATTTCAGTTGAAGACTTATCAGTTACGGCTGAATTAAACGAAACATACACTGCTGAAAAAATATTTGAAGCTCTGCCTATTGAAGGAACTGTCAATGTCTGGGGAGATGAAATATATTTTGACATACCACTGGAGCTCGATTTGGAGAATGATGCCAGAGCCGAAGTAGAAGTCGGTGACCTTGGCTACTGGCCTTCTGGCCCTGCGTTCTGCATTTTTTTCGGCCCAACACCGGTAAGCAGGAACGAAAAACCTCGTGCCTACAGTCCGGTCAATATTTTTGGGCACATAATAGGTGACTCAACCCAGTTTAAAACCGTTTCAAATG
>JAHIKR010000075.1 GCA_018897415.1 Pseudomonadota bacterium | reverse complement strand
CCTGGATTTTTTAGAAGCCCGTAAGAAAGAGCTTCTGTAAAGCATGTAATAAAAAGAGCGTCTTTGTTATGAATCTTTTCTCCAATCTCTTTCAGGTTTTCAATGCACCCGAAAAAATTAGGGGACTGAACCGCAACAGCCGCAAGGTCATTTAGTTCATCAAGCCCGGCAAGGTCTGTTAAACCGTCGTTGAGATACGGGAGTTCAATTACTTGATATCCGGTTGGCTCAAAATAAGTTTGAACCACTTTTCTATAGAGAGGATGAATTAAACTTGAGACGGCCACTCTGCTTTTTTTGGTTACTCGAACAGCCATAAGAAGCGATTCGGCAAGAGCTGTTGCGCCGTCATAATGTGAGGCGGTTGCCACCTCCATTCCCAAAAGACGGGATGCAAGTGTCTGATACTCATAAATTGCCTGCAGCGTACCCTGGCTAACTTCCGGCTGATAGGGAGTATAAGAAGTCACAAACTCCGACCGGCCGAGCAGGAAAGATACTGAAGCAGGGATATAATGTTCATAGCTGCCCGCACCCATGAAAACTTTATAATCCGGTGATACAGCCATTGCATCGGAAAGAGCAGCCATATGAGAATTTAATTCCCACTCAGTCAAGGCTTCAGGCAAGGCCAGGTCATCCTTACTGAGACAATCATCAGGTATTGTTGAAAAAAGATCATCAAGATGATCCGCTCCAACAGCCCGCAGCATTAAATCTATATCTTCGCTGGTATGAGGAAGGTAACGCATTTATTCTGTTCCTTTCAATTTTTCAAGGCAGGCCTCATTTGTCATGAGCGTATCCATTTCAGAAGGATTATCCGGGTTGATCACTGCAAACCACCCTTCTCCATAAGGACTTTTGTTTACCAGTTCAGGAGAGTCTTCAAGGTTATTGTTGACAGAAGCAATCTCGCCGCTGACCGGCATGTAACATTCAGAAACAGCTTTAACAGACTCAACGGTTGCAAATACTTCTCCCTTTTTAAAGGTATCCCCCACCTGCGGCAGTTCAACAAAAACAATATCTCCAAGCTGATCCTGAGCGTAGTCGTCAAGACCAACTCTAACTTTATCATCCTCAAGTTTAGCCCATTCATGATCTTCCGCATAACGAAGATCTGCCGGCAAATTCAATTCACTGATCTCTTTCATGGTCTCTCCTTTTAGTAACCGTTCACGGTTGTCGGTTCACAGTTCACAGTTTTTTCAATAAACTATGCAACGATTGAAGCATTTTGGATATTGATTTCAACCGTGAACCGATAACTGTAAACCGTGAACGGCTATAATGTACGTTTCGCGCAGTTAGATTTTAAGGTGCTTAATTAATTGCATTTACAGATTTTAATGCTAATAAATAACATATCTGTAAATCTGAAAAAAAGCAAGAAGTAGAAGCTCGCCATGATGGAAAAGGTTGGTTAGGTGAATTCCTTTTAAGGGGATCAGCGGTTTTCGTCTTCCGGATACGTTGAGTTGAATGTGTACGAAGTAACGACGCCGTGTTCATCGAAGCGGAGGACGAGATCGCGTGTCTTTGAATCGCTGAAGGCAGAATAGCGATAATGAGCATATGTCCAGGTTTTCTTTCCGTCGTCGATTCCGGTACGCCACGGAGGTCCGAACAGATCGGCAATTTCCTCTTTGGTGGTTTCTCCGATTTGAATTTTCGAGACCGCGTCGACCGGAAATTTTCGGCCAACAGTAGCACAGCCGGCGGCCACAAGTGTAAATGCTACGAGCATAAAACCGAGTGTAATTGTATGCTTTCTTCTTACTGTTGTCATAGGGACCTCCGTGCCAGTTCAGTGGGTAATTGCTTTAATATCACAATCATAATGACTTCGTAAAAAGTCCGATTTTCTGTCACTCCCGCGCAGGCAGAAGCCCAGAACAAGCTGATATTACTGGATCTTCGCCTTCGCGGGAAAAAGGGTGCCTGGCGACTTTTACGAAGCTATTAATCATGATACTATAAAAAGGTGAGGAAATAAAGCGAGAATATTGGATCACGTTATCGTGTGAATTCGTGATCTGAGCCCCGTCATTCACAAGGTCGATATCTGAACTAATTGTTTCGCTAAATCTGGGACGGATTTCCGAGCCTATGATTTTATGCGGTTTTTTTCAATTGGCTGAATCTTTAGGAGGCAAAACAAAAAGGGCATTCCCTCATAATTCGATGGAATACCCTTTTTTTAACTCAGAAATATTGGTCTAAACCGTAGTGACATTTGCTGCAGCAGGTCCTTTTTGACCCTGCTCAATGTCAAAGGTAACTCGGTCGCCTTCATAAAGAGACTTGAAGCCGGTTGCATTGATTGCTGAATGATGAACAAATACATCCGGACCATCTTCCTGCTCGATGAAACCAAACCCTTTACCGCTATTAAACCATTTTACAATTCCATTAGCCAT
>JAHIKR010000074.1 GCA_018897415.1 Pseudomonadota bacterium | reverse complement strand
CAGCAACACAGAAGAGTGTACGAACCGATTCCTGTAATCCATACAGCTTTAGAGTACCACCTAAACTGTTCAATTGTCTAAGACAATAAAGCAAAACTCCACATCCGGAACTGTCAATAAATTTTACCTGATTCATTTCGAATAATACTTTTTTGCTTTTTTCAAATATGGTAGCAATATCTGCCTTAAACTCTTCTGTGTTGCTGGCATCAAGAACATCTGTCAACACCTTTACAACTGTAATATCTCCGATTTTCTCTGTATCTAATTCCATATTTCAATATCCTCCAGTAAGGTTAAATTTCAAACAAGTGCAATTTTCCCCTTTATCGTCACGAGAATAGTCAACTTCATTAACGGTATGAGCAATTATGTAAAGGCCGAATCCGCCTTCCTGCGTTCCGTCAAATACTGGTGGCGGAACCGACTTTGAATCGAATTCTTTGCCCCAATCGTAAAATAAAAGAACAATTTTCTCATTTGATGCTTTGGCGTTTATTTGTATTCGGTTGTCACTGCGCTTATTATATGCATGTTTAATTATATTTGATGTAACTTCTGTAACAGCCAATTCAATTAGATTTATACGGTTATTATCAATAAGGGATTCAGAGAGGTTTTCACAAAATTCCCGGACAAAGGTTCTGACTTTTTTAAGCTCTTTCAGATCGCTATTGATCTCAAGTTCAGATTCATATGATAGAGCACGGCCTGAGCATTCTTTTTCTATTTTAACTATTACGCATGTAATATCATCGTCAAAAGTATCAGATTTTGAAAATGCAATAATATCTTCCCAAACATTGCGTATAATTTTTTCCGGTTCAATTCTTGCGTTTCTATTAACAAAATCAACCAAACGCTTTTCTCCGTATAAATTACCATTTCGATTTTTTATTTCCGTTAATCCGTCTGAGTAAAAAACAAAAAGATCTCCCGGCCCGAAAGGAACTGAAATCTGACTGAAGGTTCCCTGCCCGGGGAAACCTATGGGCATGTTGTCCCCCTGAAGCAGACTAAATGTGTTCAAAGAATCCTGAAAGTGTATAGTACGCATATGACCACAATCAACATAAGTTAATAAATATTTTACAAGATCGAACCGAGCGTAACATAAGGTAACAAATGTCTCTAAATCATTCAGATGACCAATCATGCCTGAATGAACCGATGAAACAATTTTTTCAGGCTCCGGGAATTTTTCTTTATCAGTCAGACGGATAAGTTCATTCAAAACACGCAAAAAATGACTCTTTATAGCTGCTCCTAAAAGAGCAGCAGGAATTCCCTTGCCCATAACATCTCCAACCACAAGGTCAAAACATTTATCACTGACTTTAAAAAAATCATAAAAATCGCCATCAACCTGCTGTGAAGGAATCGTCAACTGAGCAACTTTTATTCTGTCAATATCTCTTGGCGGCTGTCCAAGTAAAAGTGTCTTCTGGATTTTGGAAGCAATGTAGATTTCGTGGTTACGAGCTTTTTTTAGAGACAGATGTGTTCTGACCCTTGCTTTTACCTCTGCGGCATGAAATGGCTTTGTAATATAGTCCACTGCACCCACTTCAAATCCTCGAGTTTTGTGCTCAGTTTCGCTCATTGCAGTGATAAAAATAACAGGGATATCTTTTGTTTGAACTGTGGTTTTCAGGCGAGTACATACCTCATAGCCATTCATCCCCGGCATCATAATATCTAATAGAATCAGATCAGGAAGATATCTTTCTGCATAATCAAGTGCTTTGGGGCCGTTTTTGGCGACACTCAATCGATAATCATTTTTTAATGTATTTACTAATAGATCAATATTTGTAGGATTGTCGTCAACAATCAAAACTAAGGGCTTAGCTTCTTCCACTGCTCTCACCTTAACCCGGACAAGCCGGAACCAAATTGAAGATTGAAAACAGGATTCCTTCAATATTCAATTTTCAATCTTCAATATTCAATATTCTGTTAATGCTTTCCAGAGCTTCATCATAGTCATAGTTGTTTATCTGGTTCTCAAGTTCCTGTAAAATCGAACTATCAGCATGTTCCTTGACTTTTTCCATTTGCTTTCTAATCACTTCAGGATCCGCTATCTTGAGAACATCGGCAAGCTGTCTTAACTCTTGCTTAAGCTGAGGCTTATCCGAACTATCACCACCAACATGCAAAGCCTCAGATTCACAAGTATCAGTAAGTGTCTGCAACGACCGCAACACCTCATCCAAAGATGCAGCAAGTCCCTCAATTAATGAAAGGGCAGGGGGCTTGACCGACTCCTCCCTGCTCGCCATTTCCAAATCCATTGCAGCTCTATACAACTTATCAGCACCAATACTGCCGGCACTGCCTTTTAGGCTGTGAGACAGATGCATGAGCGACAGCCAATCCTCGCTTTCAAATGCAGACCTTATCTTACTCATGGTATCCTTGTTGCTCTCAAGAAACTTTATAAGTATATTCTTAAAAATATTTCCATCTATATTAAGTGCTCTAAGAGCTTCCCTGATTTTAACGCCAGGCAGTTCTACAGGAAGGCTATCTTCTGTTGAGGCCTCAGGCTCAATGTCCTGCACAGATATTTGTTGGGATTTCAGCGAATGCAATAGAGTGCGGAATAATCTGTCCTGGTTGATCGGCTTGGAAACATATGCATCCATACCAGCCTCAAGGCACCTCTCCTCATCGCCTTTCATGGCATGGGCTGTCATAGCAATTATTGGAAGGGATGTAAATCTCGAATCCTGCCTAATTATTTTTGTAGCCTCATATCCATCCATCTCAGGCATCTGAATGTCCATTAGCACAGCATCAAAGTGACTCCTGTAGACAGCTTCAACCGCCTCTTTTCCATTTTTGACAACCTCTGCAGACATCCCGGCTCCCTCCAGTATCGCCAATGCAATTTCCTGATTGGTTGGATTGTCTTCCGCCACAAGCACCCGAATACCTTCAAGACGTTTCTTGTAAATAGATGCACTGGTAATAATGGCTTTCTCTCTGCCTGCCTTTTTCAACTGCTCCTTTCCAAAAGCATCCATAATCGCATTAAAAAGCATTGACTGGTATATCGGCTTGGTAAGAAAACCGCTTATTCCATCTTTCTCAATATCCAAATCTTCAGCCTCTTTTCCAAAAGCTGTCATCAATATTATCGGAATGCTCAGTTTAAGTTCCCTGCGAATTTTCTTTGCAGTCTCAATTCCATCTAAACCGGGCATCAGCCAGTCCATTATAACCAGCTCAAACGGTTCACCCATGTTCTGGCTGTCCTTGAGCAAGCTGAGCGATTCCATGCCGGATGCAACCAACTCAACATGCAAGCCAAAAGACTCAAGTATTTTCTGCATTATGTCCCTGGTCTCAGCACAGTCGTCAACAACCAGAACCTTTAAACCCTGAATATCCGGAGGAGTAACAAATTTTCTCTCCTGCTGCACAGGCTGACGGCCAAAACGGGCTGTAAAAGTAAAAGTGCTGCCCTTGCCCAGTTCACTTTCAGCCCATATCCTGCCGTTCATCATATCTACTAATTGTTTGCTGATAGATAATCCAAGACCTGTGCCTTCATACTTTCTGGTCGAGGATGCATCAGCCTGGCTGAAAGGTTCAAAAATCTTACTTAGATGTTCCGGCACTATTCCAATACCGGTATCTTTTATAAAGAATGTCAAAATTACATGATCCAGCGACTTTTCTGTATCCTTGACACCCAAAATGACTTTTCCTTCATTATCTGTAAATTTGATTGCATTGCTTAATAAGTTTGTCATAATCTGTTGAAGACGAAGAGGATCTCCTATAAGGGCCTTTGGTGTATCAACATCTATATCAACTATAACTTCAATGCTCTTCTCAGCCGCTTTATTAATTAAAACATCAACCGATCTGTCCATTACATCGTCGAGCCTAAAGGAACGAATTTCCAAATCCAGCTTGTCGGCTTCTATCTTTGAAAAATCCAGGATATCGTTAATGATTCCCAGCAGGGAATAAGCAGAAGACTGTATTATTTTAAGATAGTGCTCTGCCTTGGACGGCATTTCTTCGTTCAGTGCCAGTTCTGTTGCAGCTATGACTCCGTGCATAGGAGTCCTGATTTCATGACTCATATTTGCAAGAAACTCACTCTTGGCCAGTGCGGCAGCTTCAGCAGCTTCCCTGGCTCTCTCTTCCCTAAAATATGCTTCTTGAAGATTTTTTTCTGCTTCCACCTCTACAGTCACGTCACGAATTATCTCAAATGCTCCTAAAACTTTACCTGAAGAGTCTTTCAATATAGAAGAAATAGACATAACAGGAATTTCTTTTCCTTTACTGTCCGTTATAGTAAACTTTACTGCTTCGGTGACTTCACCCGTTTGCAGTGCTTTCTTGACAGGGCAGTCTTTTTCGCATGCGGTACTATGGAAAACTTCGTAGCAGGGTTTGCCCATCGCATTTTTCGGGGTGAGGCCTGCCAAGCGAGCTGCATTTTCATTAATAAAGGTAACTTTCATGTCTGGATCAACCATTAAGAAAGGATCAACTATTCCGAGCTTCAAACTGTTAGCATACTCCATCCTGTCACGTATGCTTTTTACCATGAGGTTGAAGTTGTGTGATAGCCCTCCAATTGAATCTTTATGATCATCATGTACTACAACGGTGACATCTCCAGCAGCCACCTGACCGGTTTTTGCTCTCAGATGCTGGATTCGCTTAGTAACCAGCCTCGAGAAGAAAAAGTTTATGACCACAACTACCCCAATGATTGCGGCAGTAAAATAAATAATAAGGCCGTCGCGGGCATTACTAATTGCTTGAAACACCTCTTCTACAGGCTGCTTGATAATCATGGCACCTAGAACTTTCCTGGTAGAGCCATGGCAATGATGGCAGGAGCTCTCATTATGGATAGGTTTGATTGTTATAAGATATGGGGTATGGTCCTCCTTTTCGGGAAAAGATATATCAGGAGCCTGACCGGTTAATAGCGATTCAGCCAGAGCATCACGTGATTTGCTTTCATAAAGGTATATTGCCATGTTTTTGTAAATTCGCTCGTCTTCAGAAGCATAGACAATCATCTTTTGAAAGTCGGCAATATATACCTGAACACCCTCCATATGCTTTTTTATGTCCTTCATCTGCTCTCTGATAGTTTTGCAGTCGCCCACTGACATAGGGAATTTAATTCCACTATAGACGCTCTCAAGCAGGTGGTCTGATGAACTGGCTACCTGGTTCATGGCAGTTTTTTTATGTATGACCAGACTCTGATAGAGACTTAGTCCCATAAAAAAACCTACAACCACTATAGTTGCTACGAGAATCTTAGTCCTTATTTTTGTATTCTTTAAAATAGCATTTATCGGATTCATTTTAAATATCACCTCCGGTAATTATGGGGTGTTTTTTGCGATATCTTTGCTGATATGATTTATTGAAGAGGTTAATAGTATTATATATAATTGATATTAAACCTATTGCAAGAGGAAAGAGTAGGGGATAAGAGAAGAATTTTCAGCCGATTCATAGTGCGAAACAGAAGGCTGCTTATGGTAGGGCAGGGGGGTGGGTAACTGCTTAGGTGGATAGGCTGAAGGCTGAAGGTGGAAGCTTCCTAACAGCCTTCGGACTTCAGCCTTCCACCTGAGTATATTATTTCTTGTTTTTATTTATCTCTTCTATAATTTTCTGCGATATTTGGGCAGGGACCTCGTCGTAATGTGATAATTCCATTGAAAACGTTCCACGACCGCCTGTCATTGAATTAAGATCCGGCGCATAGGTTAAAAATTCGGACATGGGCACATAAGCATTAATAACCTGATTTTTACCTTTAGTATCCATTCCTAACACCCTGCCTCGCCTGCTGTTCAGATCGCCCATAATGTCGCCCATAAATTCATCAGGTGTAATTATT
>JAHIKR010000073.1 GCA_018897415.1 Pseudomonadota bacterium | reverse complement strand
GTTTCAGCTACGTCCATCATATTCAGTGCGATACATACCGGGATGCCTATCTCCATGAACTGGAGTGTAAGATAAAGGTTTCTTTCAAGATTGGAAGCATCCACAATGTTGACAACCATCTCGGGTTTTTCATTTACCAGAAAATCTCTGGCCACTACCTCCTCTAATGAATAGGCGGTAAGAGAATAAGTGCCTGGCAGATCAACAATGCTTAATTTATGCCCGTTGTTGATATAGATCCCCTGTTTTTTTTCAACCGTAACACCGGGATAATTGCCCACATGTTGCCTTGAACCGGTAAGTTCATTGAAAAGAGTGGTTTTGCCGGAGTTTGGGTTCCCGGCCAATGCAATTGTTTCATCCATTTTATTTTACCTCCACTTCTATATAATCTGCTTCGTTGTTTCGAAGGGTCAGCGTAAATCCCATAATCCTCAAACATACAGGATCATATAAAGGGGCACGGCCCTGTATTGTAATTTCCGCTCCCGGAACCAGTCCCATATCGCGAATTCTTCTGCCGAGTTCTCCATTGACCTTTACCGCTGAGATAATTCCTGTTTGATTTACTTTCATTTGTCGCATAGTTAGCTTTATCATTCTTTTCCCCCTCCTTTGGATTAAAGTTTTGAATAAATGATTTAGTTAGGTATGCCAAACATTAACAGTTGTCAAGTAAAAACTGTGGTTATCCAAAAATTAAATGATTTGACTTAATATGTATGGTATTATAAATATAATGGATAATTCTGCATAGGAGGTAATATGAATAAAAAAATTGATTTTTCAGAAAGTCTGGAAGATTATCTGGAAATTATACTGAATTTGCAAAATACTCATAAGGTGGCCAGGTCAAAAGACATTGCCGAAAAGATGGGAATTCAACGAGGCTCTGTAACAGGAATGCTAAAAAATCTGGCTAAAAAGGGCCTGATAAACTACGAACCATACGGGTTTATTACATTAACTCGGGAAGGAAAGAAAATTGCGCAGGAAATTGAACGACGTCATAAAATAATTAAAGATTTTCTCTTCCGTGTATTACAAATTAAAAGTGAAAAAGCTGATGCAATAGCCTGCCGCATGGAACATGCCATGGACAGGCCAACAGTTAATATGCTTGTAAAATTTACTGATTTTATTGATAATTGCCCCAGAGCAGGTGCCGATTGGATAGAGGCGTTTGTCAATTTTTGCTCAACTGAAAAACCTGACAGGAAAAAATGTAAAAACTGCCTTGAACAATGCATGACACATTACAACTCACTACTGTCAGGTTAAAAACTATGGTAAAATTTCATTTTAGCTACTAACTCGTGTTTCTCATTAACAACTCATAAAATGATGCATAAATAACTCAGTGGCCAGAGATCAGCATTAATTCTTTAGCTATTGTGAACAGTTAAAGGAATGGGGAAAACCAGGGGCAAGAAATTTCATAGAGCTAAATAGCAATTTAAATAAGGAAAGGTGGAATATTTTACTCTTGCTGTAATATCAGCATATCCTTGGCAGTTGTTCGCCTGTAAGCATATCCACAATTCTGCATCCTCCAATGCGGGTTTCCATAAAAACTTTGCGCGGATTATCGTCAACAACTTCTCCAATGATGCAAGCATCTTTTCCGAACTCATTTTTCCTAACTGCTGCAAGTACTTTCTCCGCATGGTCAGGTGGTACAAAAGCAAGAAGTTTGCCTTCATTTGCAATATAAATCGGATCAAAACCCAGAATTTCACAGATTGCGGCGACCTCATTCTTAACAGGTATTTTTTCTTCGAATATTTTTATTCCAACTTCTGATTTTAAAGCAATTTCATTCAGAGCTGTACCCACACCACCACGAGTTGGGTCTCTGAGAACATGGATATCCTTGCACACAGAAAGCATGTTTTTAACCATATGGTTTAATGGAGCTGTATCGCTTGCAACAGATGAGTCAAAGGTCATTCCTTGTCTTTGTGTTAAAACTGTAATGCCATGATCTGCAATGCTGCCGCTGAGAATGATTTTATCGCCAGGCTGAGCTCTGTGGCTGGCGATATCCACATTTTTCGGTATTATCCCAATCCCTGATGTATTAATAAAGATCTTGTCAGCCGCACCCTTGGGAACCACTTTGGTATCTCCTGTAACAATTTTTACTCCTGCCTTTTCCGCAGCGAAGCTCATTTCTTGAAGAATTGTCTTTAGATCCGCTAAGGAAAAGCCTTCTTCAATAATCAGTCCTGCGCTGAGAAAAAGCGGAGTAGCGCCGCACATGGCAATATCGTTTACTGTACCATTTATTGAAAGAGTCCCTATGTTGCCACCCGGGAAAAATATCGGGTCAACCACATAGGTGTCGGTTGAAAAGGCTAATCGCTTTTTTTCAATATCAAATATAGCTCCATCATTAAGCTGGGAAAGTATTGGATTGTCAAAAATGGGGAGCATGATATCAGTAATCAGGCCGTGCGATATCTTTCCTCCGCTTCCATGATCCAGAAGAATTTTATCTTCTTTCATAAACCACCTTGATTAGAGTTATGTTCTATTGACTGTATCGGGCATTCATTCTTCACAAAGAAACCAAATTAACGGCAAGCAAAGGATAAGGTCATAGGCGATGTTTCCCTGGCTTTTTGGACAGGTTCAATTCCTGCGTGACCTGGGTGGCTGTTTCCTCGATGGATTTTCCGGCCGAAGAGATGACCGGAATATGATATTTCTGGAATATCTGTTCGGCCTGCTTAATTTCATCTTTGCAGGTGGTAAGCTTGGCATAGTTACTGTCTGGATAACGCTTTTCCCGAACGTTGTGCAGAAAGTCCGGGGTAGTGGTGAGGCCTACTGCGCGTTTCACGTTGCGGAGGATGCCATCCGGCAACCGGTATTTGGAAAGGAACTCATCGGTAAGGGGGAAATTGGCCGTTTTCAGGCCCATCTGGGAAGCCATGTAGACTGATATGGGCGTTTTGCCGGCTCTGGAAACTCCGAGAATAATGGCGTCCGCCATGTCATACTCCGAGGTCTTGGTACCGTCGTCGTGTTCCAGGCAGTAGTGGATTGCCTCCACCCGCCGGCCCATGTCCAGATCGGTCACCTTGCGGCTGAACCCAGGAACCCTCAGCGCCTTGGCATCGAGACAGTTTTCCAGTTTTTCCAGGAAAAAGGAGTAAGCATCGAAGAATTCTACTTCAGGGATATTGAAGACGGCGATGATTTCTGGGTTTATTATGGTGCTGAAAATAATCGGCCTGCGTCCGGTGGAATGCTTCAGGATATATTCCATGATTTTTTTGGCGTTTACCACCGTCGTGATGAAAGGGAATTTTTCTTCATGGAAATTGATTTCGGGAAACTGGCAGATAAGGGCCCTACCGAGGTTATTGGCCAAAATGCCGGTGCCGTCTGAAATGTAGTATACGTCTTTGGATGTCCACATGATAAAAAGACTACCACAGACAGCAAGGGTGGTGCAAGGCGTAATTGGAGAACTGTAGAATATGCATGATTATAGGTGATGATTTGATTAAGCTCACTTTTTACGAAGCCGTCAACTATTATATCGATAATAAGCAGCGCAGGTTCCCTCACTTGAAACCATGCACGGGCCGACCGGATTAATTGGCGTGCAGATTTTTTTATACAAAGCGCATTCAGGAGGAGTTTTGATGCCCTGAAGGATTTCGCCGCATGCACAGCCCTTTGGCTCTATTGTTTCTGGCAAATCAAATTCAAACATGTTTTCTGCATCAAATGATGCAAACTTATTTCTTATCTTAAGACCGCTTTCAGATATTACTCCTATCCCTCGCCATGCAGTATCAACTGTTTCAAAGACATCCCGCATGATTTTTTTCGCTTTTTCATTCCCATCAAATGTTACGGCTCTCTGGTATAGATTTTCAAGCTTTGGGTTACCATCTTCTATCTGTCTGACAAGCGATAATATTGCCTGAAGTATATCAGCAGGTTCAAATCCTGTAATTGCACACGGAATTTTATATCTTTCAAAGAATGGAAGATAAGCCCTTGTGCCAATAATTACGGAAACATGTCCGGGAAGAATAAAACCATTTATCCTTATATTCTTATTTTTCATCAGTGTACCAAGAGCCGGCGGAACAAGTTTGTGGGCTGAAAAAACAAAATAGTTATCGATATTTTTATCCCTGGCGGAAAGTATTGATGCGGCTATCGTAGGCGCGGTTGTTTCAAAGCCTATTCCGAGAAATATTACTTTTTTATCTGGATTTTTTCTTGCAATCTCAACTGCGTCAAATGTGGAGTAAACTATTCGGATTTCTCTGCCTTCGGCCCGCTCTTTCTGAAGAGAGCTTTTTGTCCCCGGAACTTTTAAAAGATCTCCAAAGGTTGCTATAATAACATCATCTATTTTTGAGAGTTCAATAAAAGCGTCGATTTCC
>JAHIKR010000072.1 GCA_018897415.1 Pseudomonadota bacterium | reverse complement strand
GGCTACCTTTTTTACACTCTTCATCTACGTCACCTCCATTAATTGCTTTCTCATCTCAAATCATGGGCTATACCATGGCATTGCGCGCATTCAGGATATTTGCTTAACATCTGAGCTGGATGGGGTTCGCCATGGGGTATCTTACATGAAACACATGTCGGGACTGTCTTATGAACAGCCTTATGGCAGAAAACACATGATAAATCCTTGTGTTTGGTTGTATTATTATTCAACAACGTATAAGCCTCGCCGTGACAGGCGGCACAGTAATGCGAAGGTGTTTCCTGATCATAAGTTATAACGCGAGGCATATGTACTGGATGGCATGAAAGGCATGCAGGTACGTTCATATCTTCGGTGTGTTTTCCATGGCATTCCATACATTCTGGAATATAACGATGTTTTGTGTGACATTCATTACAGGACAGGTTTGTATGCGCGCTTGGATTCTCTTTAACTTCGACTCCTTGTTTTTCATGGCATGTCAGACAGGGAGCTGAAACTTCCCCTTCTATATTTAAATCCAGAGGAGCATGGGTATCTGAATGACATGATCCGCAATTTTCAAGTTCATAATGAGGACTATCGCTATGGCATACGCTGCAATTTGGAATGGCATTTTTACCTTCAGGTGGATGCTCTGTATGACAATCCAAACAACCCACCTCTGTTTTATGCTTATTCCCGCTGGCGGCTATCGTCGCCGGTTGTTTGTCATGACATTTAATACAATCAGCATCCGAAAGTGATAAGCTTTCCTGGTTTGCTGCCAATGCGCCAGTGCTGTATATAATCAGCGCCAATAACGAAAATAAAAATCCTGTTTTCTTTCTCATATCTTCCTCGTAACCGCAACCTGTTGCGAGACCTTTGCAAAATGTTCAATTTTCAAAGGTCTCGTTGCTTATCCGTAATTAAAAGCCCATCCTTACTTTACAGTGGAATGGGGAGTGATAACGATACTCAAGATTTACTAAAATGCCCGATAAAGCCCAATAAATATTAAAAGAATCCTTGGTTACAGGCAGTGGATTAATACCATCACAAATTATCTTATGTCAAGTTTTTTCTTGATTATCTCTCAACAAAATCATTCCATATGACCGCTTGATAATCCTGGAACTCCTTCCACATGACGGCCTAATAATTGGGTACCTATCTCCCCTAAACCGTAAAGACTGACTACAAATCCATAGCTGCGGTCATTTTCTTTCTCATCTTCGTAAAAACACCTGATAGACCAGCACTGTGATTTATATAAAAAACCGATATTGGTTCTTATGTCTCTACCAGCATATAGATTACGTTCATATTCACCAAATACTTCAAGGCTGTCTAAAATCCTTAAATTAATATTATAATAAATAGACCTACTTGAATCACGTGCATATCTGTGTTCAACAAACAACCTGTCCCCTCGATAATCCGATAAAGCTACTGCAACATTATGAGATATGAGAGAATTTTCATACTGGCACCATTTCGCGTCACCCTCCAAAGACAAATATTTTGCAGGTGAAAACTCTAGTTCAGCGTAAACCGGAGAAAACGGCTCAGGATTGTCATCCCTTGCCTCACCAACGTCATATTTCTGTTCTAAAAGAAAACGGCAGAACTGGCTATAACTATAACTTACCGGCTCATCATTTTCTTCATCCACAACCCCGTTTTTTTGTTCCGTATTTTTCTTTGACTTTGAGGTAAAAGTATTTGTAATTGAATAGGTAACCAGGTTGTTCTTAGCAATACTGTCTGGATATTCTTCCTGGTCCTGCTCAGGTGTGTAATCATAAATAATTTGCGGTTTAATTGAATGCTTGATTTTGTCTAAGTTCTTCCCATTTATATAGTATATCTCATAAATTTCGGTAAATAGATCCAATTTTATGTCATAAATTTGTCTGTTTAACGTCTTATGTTTTTTTACTATCTCATTTGAGTAGTCATCAACATACCAAAGCGTCTCTCTGATCCCGAAAGATGGTTCAAAAGTAAAATAATTCCCGAAATTGTAAGGAAGATAAAACCTTGGATACAAATCCGTACGATGG
>JAHIKR010000071.1 GCA_018897415.1 Pseudomonadota bacterium | reverse complement strand
CCATATTATATTGAGTTGCTAAAAATACCGTATAATCTTCGAAAAAAGGCTTTAAAACAGTTTCTCATAAATGAGCCTATTGTATATCCTACAGGTAAAAATGTATTATATAGCGACCTCGGATTTATGATTCTTGGATGGATTGTTGAAAAAGTATCTGGCAGATCTCTTGACTATTTCGTGTTTAAAGATATTTACAAGCCACTTGGGCTTAAGGATCTTTTTTTTGTAAATCTTGCTTCTGAGAGGCATATGGGATATTTTGCTGCTACAGAGCTTTGTCCCTGGCGCAAAATACTTCTGGATGGTTTAGTACACGATGATAATGCTTATGTTATAGGAGGTATAGCTGGGCACGCCGGTCTTTTCGGAACTGCTATGGATGTGAATGTTCTCTTATTTTCACTGTTATCTGCTTTACATGAACATTCATATAATTTTAAAAGAGACTTAATAAACAAGTTTTTTGAACGTCAGAAAGATTCAGATAGAACACTTGGGTTTGATACACCATCTTCACTTGATTCAAGCTGCGGAAGTCTTTTTTCTAAAAGAAGTATAGGGCATCTTGGTTTTACCGGGACATCATTTTGGATGGATCTCGATCAGTCAATTATCGTTATACTTTTAACAAACCGTATCCATCCATCACGTGATAATAATAAAATAAAGAAATTTAGGCCGATATTACACGATACTGTAATGGATATTATATTGTAAACACTATAATTCTTACTTGTAATGACAGGATATTTTTGGTAGCAATTCATTTAATTACGCTTGCATAGAAGTTTAAAAAAATTTATTATTCTTTGTTTTGACTGATTCGTTGCTTTATTTAATTAACCAATAATATATGCGCTATTCGCGTACGAGCGAGAATGAGGAGCCATGAGTTTATTTTTAGATGGTATTTTAGGTATGTTTTCAAATGATCTTGCCATTGATTTGGGCACCGCAAATACACTTGTTTATGTTAAAGGCAAGGGCATTGTGTTATGTGAACCCTCAGTTGTTGCTGTGCGCACTGATAACAGGTTGAAAAACCGAGTGTTGGCAGTAGGGCTTGAGGCAAAAAATATGCTGGGAAGGACGCCCGGACACATTGTGGCTATTCGTCCCATGCGAGATGGCGTTATTGCTGATTTCGAAATCACTGAGGCAATGTTGCGTCATTTTATTCACAAAGTACATAATAGGCGAGCATTTGTTAGACCAAGAATTATTATTGCGGTACCATCTGGGATTACCCAGGTTGAGAAGCGCGCTGTTAAGGAATCGGCTGAATCAGCAGGGGCTAGAGAGGTATTTTTAATTGAAGAGCCTATGGCCGCTGCGATAGGAGCGGGACTTCCTATTACAGAGCCTATATGTAATATGGTGGTAGATATCGGTGGCGGTACAACTGAAGTTGCTGTGATTTCTCTGGCAGGAATTGTTTACAGTAGATCTATCAGGGTGGCTGGTGATAAAATGGACGCATCAATAATACAATATATAAAAAGAAAATACAATCTGTTGATTGGCGAGAGAACAGCCGAGATTATTAAAACATCAATAGGCAATGCTTATCCGGACCCCCAGAACCTAGAAACAATTGAGGTCAAGGGCAGGGACCTTGCATCAGGGATTCCTAAAATTCTTGCCATTGATTCCGAAGAAATAAGGGTTGCGATTTCTGAGCAGATAGATGCTATTGTTGAAACTGTAAAAATAGCTCTGGAACAAACTCCACCTGAGCTGGCTGCTGACATAGTTGACAGAGGAATTGTATTAACAGGTGGTGGCGCTCTGTTAAAAAATATAGACAAGCTCCTCAAGGAGGAAACAAATCTCCCAATAACAATAACTGAGGATCCATTATCCACAGTGGCGCTAGGTGCGGGTAAAGTTATTGACAGTATTGAACTACTCAAACAAGTTATGATCATATAGTTTCATGTTCTCAAAAAAAATGGTGATGATAGTTGGTGCGGTTGCTTTGATCGTTGTTAACATCATAATCCTTTCAGTTACTAGTGCCCGATATTCTTCCTATGGATCTGGGCGAGTTGCTATTTTTTTTATTGCTCCTTTTCAAGAAGCTATCGCTCAATCTGTTCAGTTTTTAAAAAATATATGGGGCCATTATTTTTTTCTGGTTTCGGTTGCAAAAGAAAGCGATAATCTTAAAAAATCGTTAAACTATGCACTAGATAAAAACAATAGGTATCGTGAAATAGAAATTTCCAATCTTAGGCTCCGCGACTTATTGAATTTCCGAAAAACTATGACTAACCAGGTCATTGTCGCCGAAGTTATTGGCCAAGATCCCTCTCCTTGGTTTAAAACAATAATCATAGATAAAGGCAAATCTGATGGAGTTGAAAAAGGTTTGCCTGTGGTGGCCCCTGAAGGCATTGCAGGGCAGGTTATAGATAGTACTTATAATTATTCTAAGGTGTTGCTGATTATTGACGATAATAGCGCCGTAGATGCTTTAGTTCAGAGGACTAGAGATAGAGGGCTTATCAAAGGCCAGTCCGGCGGTAGATGCCTTTTTAAATATGTATTAAGAAAGCATGATATTAAAGTTGGAGATGCAGTAATTTCTTCAGGTTTAGATGGCGTTTTCCCTAAAGGTCTACGTGTTGGTTATGTTTCGGGAATTGTCAAGCGTAATTCAGGTATGTTTCAAGAAATAGCAGTTACACCTTATATAGATTTCGATAAACTTGAAGAGGTTTTAATTGTATTGAATCCTCCCCCAAAACATGAATTTGTGAGTGAGCAATGACGTATTGTTTTTATATATGCGTCTGTCTCTGCCTTGTGATTTTTCAAACAACAATTATACCTTATATCTCTTTATTCAGTAAGTTCTATGACCTTTTAATCCCCTTTATTATTTATGTCGGTCTGTTCCGTCCTGCCCGTGAAGGCATCCTTTTTATACCTGTACTAGGATTTTTAATGGATAGTCTTTCAGGAGGGCCTTTCGGCCTATATGTGACAACATATTTCTGGCTGTTTATTGTTGTTAAGTTAGTTATTAAATATTTACATTTAGAAAATAATATCCTGTTGCTGTTTATTGTTGCTGCTGGCGTATTGATGGAGAATATCATATTTATTGCTATTGGTTTTATGTTAGGTCCGGATTCGCGGTTTCCTGCGATTGCTATAAGGACTGTTATTTTTCAAATTCTATGGGCAGTATGTACAGGCCTCTTTTTTCTAATATTTTTTAATCATATTCATAAAAAATTGGAAAAATGGTTTAATGAACTAATCGCTGAAAAAAGCTAAAATAACAACATAGAGGTGCTTTGAGCAAATACTTACAGTCTGCAGATAGCGATTGGTATAAAAAACGTTTAACAGGGACTGCCTTTTTAGTCTTTGCGGTTTTTTTAGTACTTATCGTCCGCCTCTTTTATCTTCAGGTGATCGAAGGAAATGAGCTTAGACGACTTTCAGAAAACAACTGTATACGATTGCAAAGTATAGACTCTCCAAGAGGGTTAATTTTTGATCGCAATGGAGAGTTGTTGGTTGATAATAGGCCTTCATTTGATTTGAGTATAATTTTGAAAGATGCCAAGCCTGTTGAACATACAATCGAAAAGCTCCCTCAATATATAGATGTTCCTGTAACAGAGCTTATGTCAAAAATCAGCCGTAACAAGGGAATATCATCCTATACACCAATTTTATTAAAGCAGGATATAGGGCGAGATGCTTTGGCTGCTATCGAGGTTCACAAATATGATCTTCCGGGTATTGTTGTTAGCGTTAAACCAAGGAGGCACTATATTTATAAGCAAAGTGCAGCTCATTTAATAGGATATTTAGGTGAGATTAGCTCCGATGAGCTTAAATCGGGGAAATATTCTGGCTATAGAGCAGGTGATTATATTGGAAAGTTTGGTGTGGAAAAAACTTATGAGAGCCTGTTGAGGGGTAAGCGTGGAGGACGGCAGGTCGAGGTAAATGCGACAGGACAGGTTGTTAGAGTTTTGAGAACCGTTGAGGCTTTTCCGGGTCACAATATTTATCTTTCAATTGATTATTTACTCCAGAAAAAGGCTGAAGAACTTTTGGAAGGTTTAGCTGGCGCAATAATAGCTATGGAACCATCTACAGGACAGATACTGGCTTTGGCCAGCAGTCCTGCATTTGACCAGAATGCATTTGTTAACGGTATGTCACATGAACAATGGGATTCTCTTATTTCTAATCCATTCAGGCCAATGGAAAACAAGGCTATCAATGCTGAGTATCCCCCAGCTTCGGTATATAAGATAGTGACAGCCATAGCAGCTCTTGAGGAAGGAATAATTGATGCAAATACATCATTTCATTGCCCAGGATATTACAAGTGCGGGAATCGGATTTTTAGATGCTGGGAAAAAAGAGGGCACGATAAAGTTAATGTTGTGAAGGCATTAGCTGAATCATGTGACGTTTTTTTTTACCAGGTTAGCCAAAAACTGGGTGTTGATAGACTGGCATGGTATGCTAGGGCCTGTGGTCTAGGATCGGCAACGGGCATTAAGCTTGATCATGAAGCAAAGGGTTTGATACCAACTGCTGCATGGAAAAAGAGTCGTACAGGCGTTGGATGGCAGTTAGGTGAAACTCTTTCTGTTGCTATAGGTCAGAGCTATAATCTCGTAACTCCTTTGCAGACGATGACTTTGATTTCTGGAATAGCAAATGGAGGGATAAGATATAAGCCGTTGATTCTTAGAAAGGTAGAGACAGCAGAAGGCGAAGTCATTAATGAAAACAATAGCGAGGTTACAGGCAAGTTGCCTGTCAGCCAACGGACATTAGAGATTGTGAGGAAAGGGCTCTGGGAGGCAGTTAACAAAAAGAGAGGAACCGCATGGATCGCACATGTTGATGATGTTGATATTAGCGGTAAAACAGGAACAGCTCAGCTTGTAAGCAGAACCGGCAGTGATGATAATGCCGCTATCGATAAAGCAAATAAATTGGATCACTTAAAACCACATGCATGGTTTGCAGCTTATGCTCCATCAAAGGAGCCCCAAATAGCTGTAGTTGTTATTGTTGAACATGGTGAACATGGTTCTAGTACTGCTGCTCCAATTGCGAGGGAGCTGATAATGACCTATTGTTCAGCGCCAAACCAGCCCGAGCCCGAAGGGCGATAAGTGCTAACATTAGTCGAGTGGTCGAGTGGAAAAATGGTCAAGTGGTTGGCCACTCGTCTAATTGCGAAGCTTACGAAGCGAAGATAATTTAAGGATAATGTATGTTTGACCGTCGTCTTGTCCAAAATTTCGACTGGAGCTTATTGAGTTTAGCTCTTATACTGGGTTTTTTGGGTCTTGTTACCTTATATAGTGCTGTAACGGCCGGAACACAGGCACCTCAGATGGAATATTATAAGCAGCTTGTATGGTATTTTGTCGGGTTAATTTTTTTAGTTATTTCTTTTTTGTTCAATTACAAAACTTTTGATCGATGGGGGTACATAATTTATATTTTATGCATCTCTCTTCTTGTTGGTGTGTTAATATTGGGTGAAGGCTCTAAAGGGGCTATGCGCTGGCTGAGGTTCGGATTTTTTTCAATTCAACCATCTGAGCCGGTAAAGATCGCTGTGATAATAATTCTGGCCAGATATTATTCAAAACATACAAATACAGCAGGATTAACTTTACGCGAACTTATTAATCCTTTTTTACTGACAATAATTCCTTTTATTTTAATAGTAAAACAACCGGATTTGGGAACAGCCATAATGATTGTTTTAATTGCCGGCTCTATGACGGTTTTTGTAAAAATTGAGAGGCGTTCCTTTTTATACTTAATCGTTTCGAGTATAATAAGTGTTCCTTTAGTTTGGTTTTTTTTGAGAGAATATCAGAAGGCGAGGATACTGACATTTTTGAATCCAGATAGGGATCCTCTTGGGACCGGTTATCATATTATACAATCGAAAATTGCTATAGGCTCAGGCATGATATCCGGCAAGGGGTTTTTGAAAGGAACGCAAAATGCACTTTCATTCCTTCCTGAACAGCACACGGATTTCATATTTTCAGTTTTTGCAGAAGAGTGGGGGTTAATAGGCTCTGTAATTATTCTTATCATTTTTTTGATACTTATTATAAAGGGATTGAATGTTGCTTATAGATGTCGAGAACCATTTGGAACCATACTTTCAGTCGGTATCACAGCAATGATATTCTGGCAGGTAATTATTAATATAGGTATGGTAATGGGATTGATACCGGTCGTTGGAGTTACATTGCCATTTATTAGCTATGGGGGTTCATCACTTATTTCCGTTATGATATGTATAGGCATTTTAATTAATATAAGCATGAGGAGATTTATGGTTGAGTAAGAGTTAAAAATATAGCAAATTTTAAAAAAACCTTTGACAATTTATTATAGCTAATGTATAGACCAGCGGAGTTAAAAATTTTAGAAGATAATTTTTAATAGATAAATTATTCAAAAATCGGTGGCGGAGGAAGTTCAATGATAAGCTTAGATGGTTCGTTATTTATACAAATCATAAATTTCCTGTTTTTGATATGGGCACTTAATGTTATTCTATACAAACCAATCAGAAATATACTAATTCAGAGAAAAGGAAAAATTACCGGCCTTGAGCAGAATATTGATGCATGTAACAGCGATATGAAGGAAAAAGATGATGCTTTTACTTCAGGCTTAAAAGAGGCAAGGGCCAATGGTACGAAAGAAAAAGAGGCCTTAGTACAGACAGCTACTGATGAAGAAAAAATGATAATCGAAGAAATAAATCAAAAGGCTCAGTCGGATCTTGCCGAGGTGCGCGAGAAAGTTGCAAAGGATGCGGAGAGTGTCAGAGCATCACTGCTAAAAGAGCTTGATGATATTGCAATTGCTATTAGTCAAAAAATTTTGGGGAGGGCTTTTTAATGAAGATTCCTGGAATTAGCAGCAGCATGAAGCGCAATTCAATTATGATGTTTATAATTACTGCACTTCTGTTCTTCTTTGTTGGAGTAGCTTTGGGTGCATCTGGTGGAGAGAGTGGGCCTAAAGGATGGGTGGCTACAGATACATACCGGGTCATGAATTTTGCTGTTTTAGTTGGTGCCTTGTTTTTCATTTTACGCAAGCCGGTAGCACAGTTTTTTAGTTCTCGTATTAAAGGGATTGAAAATCAGTTAAGCGAGCTTGAAACTAAGAAAAAGGATGCCGAGCAAAAGCTTGAAGAATACACAGAAAAACTGGCTCAGTTAGATAAAGAAGCCAAGAAAATTGTCGATGATTACATACGACAGGGGAATGAGGCCAAGGCAAGAATACTACAAGAGGCCGAATCTGTAGCTGATAAATTAAAAGAACAAGCTCTCCGAAATATTGATTATGAAATCAATCAGGCGAAATTAAGGCTTCAGGGAGAAATACTTGAGAAAGCCATTATGAAGGCTGAAGAGATTATAAGGGATGAAATTACAATCGAAGATCATGATCGATTGGTAGATGAATACTTAGAGAAGGTGGTGGCATAGTGAAAAATATGGTTATAGCACGACGTTATGCCAAGGCACTTCTGCTTATTGGCAAAGATGATGGTCAGGCTGAATCTTACAGGGAAGAGCTTGACAATATCACAGGTTTGGTGACAGGCGAAAAGAAGCTTGAGCAAGCAATTACAAACCCTCTTTATGATACAGTAGCTCGCAGAAAGGTATTGCATGCAATAATTGATAAGTTATATCTCTCTGATATGATGAAAGCTTTTCTGCTTTTGGTATTTGATAAAGGGCGAATTGGGTTTTTAAGTAATATTAATGAGTTTTATAAAAAACTCGCGGATGAATTGAGAGGCATTGCAAGGGCAAGCTTGGTTTCGGCCACTGAGCTTTCATCTGAAACAATAGATAAAATTCGTTCAACCATGTCAGAAATGACCGGTAAGGACGTTATCCTGGAGGTTGAACAAGATGCATCACTTATTGGTGGAGTAATATCCAGGATAGGAGATCTTGTATTAGATGGAAGTATCAGAACACAATTACTCAACATGAGAGAATCTATAAAAAGGGGTGAGAGTGTATAATGGAATTAAGAGCTGAAGAAATAAGTCAAATAATTAAAGAACAGATTACGGATTACGACAAGAAGGTGGAGTTAAGTGAAACCGGAGTTGTCTTGTCGGTTGGTGATGGAATTGCCAGGGTATATGGGTTGGAGAAGGCCATGGCTTTGGAGCTGGTTGAATTCCCGGGTGGCATACTAGGTCTTGTCCTGAACCTTGAAGAAGACAATGTTGGTATTGCCGTTATGGGCGAGGACATCCACATTAAAGAAGGCGATATGGTCAAGAGGACAGGACGTATTGCTCAGGTTCCGGTTGGAGAGGCGGTTCTTGGGCGTGTTCTTGATGCTGTTGGCGCGCCAATTGACGGAAAAGGTCCCGTTGATGCAAAAGAGTTCAGAAGGGTTGAAATGGTTGCACCGGGCGTTATTGCAAGAAAGAGTGTACACCAACCAATGTACACGGGACTTAAAGCTATAGATTCAATGACACCTGTGGGCAAGGGGCAGCGTGAGCTTATTATCGGCGACCGCCAGATCGGAAAAACAGCCATTGGCGTTGATGCAATTATAAATCAGAAAGGCAAGGATGTTTACTGTATTTATGTTGCTACGGGGCAGAAAAAATCTACGGTTGCTCAAGTCGTTGATATTTTAGATAAACACGGTGCAATGGAATACACAACAGTAGTAGCTGCCTGTGCGAGTGACCCGGCAACATTGCAGTTTGTATCCCCATATGCGGGATGTGCTATGGGTGAGTACTTCCGTGATAAAGGGCAGCATGCACTGATCATATATGACGACCTTTCAAAACAGGCTGTAGCATATCGTCAGGTTTCACTTCTGCTAAGACGTCCTCCGGGCCGTGAAGCATATCCCGGCGACATTTTCTATAATCACTCCCGACTACTTGAAAGAGCGGCAAAACTAAATGATGAGCTTGGCGCTGGCTCTCTGACAGCCCTTCCAATAATTGAGACTCAGGCTGGT
Source organism: Pseudomonadota bacterium (assembly GCA_018897415.1). Classification (GTDB taxonomy): domain Bacteria; phylum Desulfobacterota; class Desulfobacteria; order Desulfobacterales; family ETH-SRB1; genus B13-G4. The sequence goes on along the minus strand of JAHIKR010000071.1, from coordinate 486 downwards.
GACGTTTCGGCATTCATTCCAACAAACGTTATTTCCATTACAGACGGTCAGATTTATCTTGAGCCTGGTCTGTTTTTTGCCGGTGTCAGGCCGGCTATTAATGTTGGTTTGTCAGTTTCAAGGGTTGGTGGAGCGGCACAGGTTAAAGCAATGAAGCAGGTTGCCGGTACTCTGCGCCTTGATCTGGCTCAGTATCGTGAGCTTGAGGCTTTTGCTGCGTTTGGAAGTGACCTGGATAAAGCAACTCAGGCGCAGCTTACAAGAGGCGCGAGACTTGTTGAAATTCTGAAACAGCCTCAGTTTAAGCCGCTTACGATGGAGAAACAGGTTACAATACTATTTGCTGGCGCAAAAGGATTCCTTGATAAATATCCAGTTAATGTACTGGCAAAGTATGAGGCAGGACTTTACAGTTTTATAGAGGACAGATATCCGCAGATATTCACTGAACTGGATGAAAAACAAATAATATCAGATTCATTGGAT
>JAHIKR010000070.1 GCA_018897415.1 Pseudomonadota bacterium | reverse complement strand
CAAAAGTGATCATATACTGAATCTTTTTGAAGACCTTGAAGGCAGCCTGCCGCAGGACAAAGAGCACATGACAAATATCCTGAAAGATTTTCTGGCAATGCCGCCTGAAAAGCAATGCTTGTATCAGGTTGGTAGAAGGCTTGGGATTTTTTCAGGTCTTGGCGATATGGAAGATTCAGGCATGATGGCGAAAGCTGAAGACGCCTGTAGACAGCTTGGAATTAATCCTGAAAATGTGGATCAAATAATAGATGAAATGATGAAGAGGTTTGTTTAACCTCCCTTTTTCTTGACATTTTTTAGTAAAATCAATAACAATGGTCTTGTAAAAAGCCGAAATATTGATGGCAAAGTAAAAAGCTCCAAATTCAAGGCGCGCAAATCCTGAGGAGAGAGACGTACTTATTGCTACGTCGCAATGACGAAGGATGCAGCGCAACGCGGAAGTTGGACTTTTTACGAAGCCATCATTAATTGAGAGGAACTTTGAATGAAAGAACCAAAGTTAAAAGAACATGTCATAAACAGGGACTGGTGCAAGGGCTGCAGTATATGTGTGTATTTTTGTCCCAACAAGGTGCTTGAACTTGATGATGGAGATAAGGCTTTTGCAAAGCGGCCTGAGGATTGTATTTGCTGTAAACTATGTGAATTCAGGTGTCCTGATCTTGCTATTGAAGTAATTACTTATCGAGAGAGCGAGGTAATACTGTAGTTTTTTGAAAACAAATCCGCTTCAGGTATAATCAAATTAAAAACATGAAAAACTCTCGCATAACATATCATAAAGAAAGAACTCGCCGCGAATTTAAAGAGATGGTTGCAGTTCAGCGAAATATTATTGAGAAATACATTATCCTGTTAGGTTCTTTCTTAATGATATCTGATGCGTTCAAACAGTTTCCTGCTTTAAATTTGATCACACCTGAAGCTCCCTTGCAGATAGTTTGTTACATAATGCTAAAATATTACAGAGCGAGTAACTAAGGTTTATTATTATGAATGAGAATTTAAAATTTATTCAGGGAAACGAGGTGTGTGTGGAGGCCGCACTTTATGCGGGTCTTGATTTTTATGCAGGCTATCCCATAACCCCTTCCACCGAGATTACAGAGCATATGGCCAAAAGACTTCCCAGGATCGGAGGCAAGTTCCTTCAGATGGAAGATGAAATAGCGTCCTTGTGTGCAATTATCGGCGCATCACTTACAGGTCATAAGGTCATGACAGCTACGAGTGGCCCTGGATTTTCTCTTATGCAGGAAGCTTTGGGATATGCTATTATGACTGAAATTCCCTGTGTAATTGTAAATGTTCAGCGCGGGGGCCCTTCTACAGGCATTCCAACACATGTGAGTCAGGGTGATGTTATGCAGGCCAGGTGGGGAACTCACGGAGATCATGCAATAATTGTTCTGACTGCATCAAATCATCAGGATGTTTTTGCAATAACTGTGGATGCTTTTAATCTGGCCGAAACATACAGGACGCCGGTAATACTTCTGTTTGATGAAGTGGTAGGCCATATGCGTGAAAGAATTTTTATTCCGGAAAAAGGAGAGATTCCTTTGATGGAAAGGCTTAGGACATCTGTAAAAAAGGGGGTAGACTTTCATCCCTATCTTCCCAGAGAAGACGGGCGCCTTCCAATATCTGATTTCGGTGGAGCACATCGTTACAATGTCACGGGCCTGGCTCACGATATGTGGGGATTTCCGTCAGATAATCCTAAAATTGTTTACGGGCTTATACGGCATTTAGTTGATAAAATACAGAATAATGTCCATAAAATAGCAAGGTATAAAGAATACTATCTGGAAGATGCCAGAACAATACTTGTTTCTTACGGTTCTGCTGCCCGTTCCGCACTTCATGTGGTGGAAAACCGGAGAAGCAGGGGTGAAAAGCTTGGCCTGCTGGAGCTTCAGACTCTGTGGCCCTTTCCTTATTATCTTGTTCAGGAGAAATGTGCTGATGCCAAGTATGTAGTTGTTGTAGAAATGAATATGGGGCAGATTCTTCAGTCGGTGAAAGTCTCTGTTGACAGGCCGGAGAGGGTATTTCTGGCCAACCGCATAGATGGTGTTTTTATAACTCCTACAGATATTAGAAATATACTGCGGCTTATCGAGGGAAAGGGTGTGTAATTATGGCAGTGAAGGATTACATAAGAGAAAGATTTTTTCCCCATATCTGGTGTTCCGGGTGTGGTCATGGAATGGTGCTTAACGGTCTTCTCAGAGCCATAGAAAAAATCGGATTAGATAAAAACGAAATCGTCATGGTATCAGGTATTGGATGTTCAGCCCGTATTTCAGGATATGTTGATTTTCACACCCTCCATACCATTCACGGTCGTGCCCTGACTTTTGCGACTGGAATAAAAATGAGCCGCCCTGAACTGAAGCTCATAGTTCCTATGGGGGATGGCGATGCTCTGGCTATTGGCGGAAATCATTTCATACATGCTGCTCGTCGTAATATGGATATGACTGCAATTGTCATTAACAACCGTATCTACGGCATGACAGGAGGGCAGTATTCTCCTTTATCCGGTTATGGGACGATGAGTACAACATCACCATATTCAAATATAGACCATGATTTTGACGTTGTTGAATTGTCTGTAGCTGCCGGAGCTTCTTTTGTAGGCAGAACAACTACATATCATGTTAAACAAATGGCTGATATACTTGGGCAGGCAATAGTTCACAAGGGTTTTTCAGTGGTGGAAATTATGTCCCAGTGTCCTACTTATTTCGGAAGACAAAACAGGTTGGGGACCGCAATTGATATGCTGGAGCATTTCAAAGAAAATACCACGCCCGTTGGTTCAAAAGCCAAACAAAAAAATCCTGATCTGGTTGAAAGAGGAATTTTTGTCCAGAAAAAAATGCCCGAGTACTGTGACGAGTACGATAAAATAATCGAAAGGGCTAAGAAAGGAAATTAAATATGGAAAGACACAGGCTGGTATTCTCAGGCTCAGGAGGGCAGGGCATTATAACTGCTGCTGTGATACTTGCCGAGGCAGCCGTGCTTTATGAAAACCTGATTGCTGTTCAGACCCAGTCTTATGGAGCAGAGGCAAGAGGAGGAGCGACCCGTTCAGATGTAATAATTTCTGATTCAGCAATATATTTTCCTAAAGTGAATCAGCCCAATATTCTTGTCTGCCTCACCCAGGAAGCTTACAATAAATTTAATCCCATAATACGACCCGGAGGTCTCCTTATTACAGAGACACGTTATGTTAAGACACACATGAAGGTTGATGCACAGCAGAGAGAACTACCTATGTATCAGACTGTAATGGAGAAGATAGGCGAGCCAATCGTGTTTAACATATGTATGTTGGGCGCTTTAATAGGTTTGACGGATTTAGTTAAATCCAAGTCAATTAAAAAGGCGTTAAAAACTCGTATCCCTTCAGATTTTCTTGAGATAAACGAAAAAGCCCTTGATCTTGGGATAAAGATGGGGAAAAAATATGCAGGCAAATAATACTAAACATGCCGGCATATATATACATATCCCTTTTTGCGTTAAGAAATGCTCTTACTGCGATTTTTACTCCATAACAGACCAATCACTTAAACAGCCATTCATCAAGGCCTTAATCCAGGAAATGCACATGGTCTCAGGCCATCCCTTCCTTTTTGACACCCTGTATTTCGGAGGGGGTACACCTTCGGTTTTAAGACCGGAAAATATTGGCAGGATAATTGAAAACGCATACGGATTGTTTAATATATCTACTGACACTGAAATAACCATAGAAGTTAATCCGGGCACAGTTACGTCTGAACAGCTTACGGAATACCGGAATATCGGTATTAACCGTATAAACATAGGGGCACAGTCTTTTAATGATGAAGTTCTTAATTTTCTGGGCAGAATTCATTCAAGTAATGATGCAGATCTAACAATAAGAGGGGCACGAAAAGCAGGCTTTGATAATATTGGAATTGATCTTATTTACGGCATCCCGGGGCAGACAAAAGAAATGTGGCTTTCCGACCTTCAGATGGCCGTTGAATTTGAGCCAGAGCACCTCTCCTGCTACATGCTTACATATGAGAAAGGCACTCCATTGGACAGAGAGCGCCGGCAAGGCAAGTTTAAACCTGTGGCCGGCTCTCTGTTGGCCGAGCTTTTTGAAACAACAATGGAATATTTAACTACTCATGGTTATGTTCAGTATGAAATATCAAACTTTGCAAAAAATGCTTCCAGAAGATCCAGACATAACTTTAAGTACTGGTCATTCTCGCCATACCTGGGGTTTGGACCATCCGCCCATTCATTTATAGAACCCAAGCGCTACTGGAACTGCCGCAGCGTAAAAAAATATATAAATAATATAAAAGAGGGCAGGCTGCCTATAGAAGAAAAAGAAATTTTAAGCAAAGAGCAGCGCATGACGGAGATGGTTTATCTTGGGCTGAGGAAGACTGACGGGATAGACATTGATGTTATTGATGAAAACCTTGGTATAAACTTTAGTCAAATATTTGCAGAGAAGATAAAGCAGCTTGAGGAAGATGGGTATATTCTTCAGATTCAGCCCAAAAACCGCTGCGCGCTTTCACGAAAGGGAATGCTTTTTCTGGACAGCATAGCTCCCATGTTTATGACAATAGAATATTGAACGGCAGCGTAAAGCGCTTTTTTGAACATCGAACGTTGAACGTTGAACATCGAATGATGAAGTCGCTTTGCTCCGCCAGTTTATAAATTGGCAGAATACCTTATTCAAAATTCGACGTTGGATGTTCGACGTTCATAGCCTTTTAGCTTGACGGCTGCGTTCTTTGGGGTGATATGAAAGATGCCCGAAAAGACAGAGCGACCCGCCCGCCTCGCCTGAAGGCGAAGCCGATGGCGGGCAGGAGCGATTCCACAAATCTGCAATTTTCAATCTTCAATTTTCTAACTGCTTCTGAGTTTACGAATATCACCTATCCGGATTGTAATGTTCTTTGAGTCGAAATATTCGATTAATGGGATCAAGTATTTACGTGTTATACCTGTCATCTCCTTAAACTGAGGAGTCGTCATCTCACCATGAGTTAAAAGAAAATCGACCAGTCTTTTTTTCAGATTATTAACGACCTCTGCATGGAAATAAAGCTCTTCTTTTGTTTTGATTATTAGCCCTTCCTCTACAAGAAGTATAAGCACATCTTTGGCTCTTTTTGCATCAATATCAAGTGATTTGCTCAGATCTTTGAAATATGGAGGGCAGAGCCCGCTTTTAAGATATGTACTCAAAATTTTTTCTTTTACTTCAGCCTGATCGCTTCCAAGGGAAACAGTATGTGAAAAAAGGCGGACAGAGTCTCCCTCAAAAATGACTTCTCTGTTATTCATCATCATGTCGAGTATAAGATTGAAAAGTTTTGAACCTGCGGCAGGCAGCTTGGACTTGAGTTCTTCTTTTTGCATACCAGCCTTTAGAGGATTTGTCCGATGATAATTGTCAAGGTATGAAGATATTTTTTTATTTAAATTTTCATAGCAGTTTTTATGAATGTAAATTCTGTTTTCTCTGTCAGCACATATGACGGTCTTTATTGACATTAGCTTTTGCAGGGCATTATCAAGCTGTTTTTCAGGCATGTTGGTCATAATTTTGAGATCAGAGAATGAGACTCCTTTATAACCGGCATTATCAACATGGTAGGCAATAATTTCCTCAGGCGGCTGGTTTACTAAGGCTTTCAAGCCCTCGAAAATATTTTTTTTGAAGCGTTTATGTTTTTGCGGAAGAGGGTTTAATATTTGCCCTCCACCAATTGTGCGTACCGGAGAATAGCTTCGGATGACGAATTTGTCATCACTTACGACGGCTACTGGGGAATCAAGCCTAATTTGGGCAACAGTAGTTTCTCCTGGGGTAATTTCATCTTTATCAAGCAGTATAATATGGCCGAGAATTTCGTTGGTGCCTGTATGGAATCTGATGAGTGTGCGGTTTTTAACTGGTTTTTTATTGCTTTTAAGAAAGTGAAGAGACACGTCGAGCATATAACTCGGCTTTAAAGCCCCCGGGCTTGATAGCACTTCTCCTCTTTGCACGGAAGCCTTTTCAAGACCTTGGAAATTAATGGCTGTACGCATCCCGGCTTCCGCAATACTGACGCTCTGGTTATGTACCTGAATCCCGCGGACCTTTGATGTAATACCGGAAGGATATATCATAACGGTATCGCCAGTCCTGACACATCCTGAAACCATGGTTCCTGTAATAACCGTGCCAAACCCCTTCATACTGAAAACTCTGTCTATAGGAAGACGAAACAGACTGTTTACAGGACGGCTGGGAGTCATTGCACTCAATTCATCGAGAGCTTTTATAAATTCAGGAATCCCCTGGCCTGTAAGAGATGATACCGGCAGAACCGGTTTGTCCTCAAGAAATGTTCCACGGGTAAATTTCCTTACGTCTTCGGTTACAAGCTCCAGCCACTCTTCATCAACAAGGTCAGTCTTTGTCAAAACAACAAGACCTTGTTTTATTCCCAGAAGGGTACAAATTTCCATATGCTCTTTTGTCTGAGGCATTACGCCTTCGTCAGCCGCGATTACCATGGCAACGATATCAATACCAGTAGCCCCGGCGACCATGTTTTTTACAAATTTTTCATGGCCAGGCACGTCAACAATGCCAAGATGCTGCCCACTGGGAAGATCAATAGAGGCAAAGCCCAGCTCAATAGTTATTCCTCGGAGCTTTTCTTCCTTTAAGCGGTCGGTATCTATACCCGTAACCGCCTTGATAAGAGCAGTCTTGCCGTGATCTATATGCCCGGCTGTTCCCAGGATTATCTGTTTCAAGTTAAAGACATCCTATATTGAGACCTTTGAAAAACATCCCCTTTTGCCCAATTTCTGCGTCTGGCTCAGATTTTAATCCTTAAAATACTCAATGTATTCCTCCGGTTAAAATCTTCGCCATCCTTGAACTTGAACAAAATTGAACATTTTTCAACGGTCTCATGTTGATTTTTTATTGCGGAAAAACTCCGCTAAATACGCAGCTCCGACAAGGAAAATTCCCATACCTGCTATGTATACAGGATTTGCATTGGGGAAAAAAAATCGTGAGATTAAGACGGCAAAAGCAGCTCCAAGAACTATTCTTATTATAAAAATATAGAATCTGGTCATAATTTAATCCTTATAATATAATAATAACGGTTTACGGTTTACGGTTGTCGGTTTACAGTTCGCACTTTTTTCAATGAATTATGCAACGACTGATTGCTTTAATGTTTTGATCAACCGTTAACTGTAAACTGTTAACCGTAAACGGTTATTTTTTTAGTTAGTATTATTAATATGGGAGTGTCAAGGGGAATGATATTCCCTGGGCTCGGTTCCTTTTTTGAAAAGAGCTGCAACAGCATTGGGTGATTCCGCATTAGCCACAAGCCCGCTGAAAGGGTCAATATGCACATGTAACACATCATCGGGAATATCAAAGTATTGAAAAGGCTTGTCTGCCAGCGCTTTTTCCATGAATTTTATCCATATTGGGAGAGCTGCTCTAGCTCCTGTTTCCCATTCTCCCAGAGTAGTAGACTTATCCTGCCCAACCCATACTCCCGTTGCTATTGACGGAGAGAACCCAATAAAAAAAGCGTCTTTAAATTTATCTGTGGTTCCGGTTTTTCCACCAACAGGACGTTTGATAACACGTGCTTTTCGACCAGTACCTTCTTTTACAACTCCCATAAGCATATCTGTCATTATCGCAGAATCGGTACGTGACATCACCGCTCTTTTCTTTGGCTTTACACGCCAGACAATACGTCCATTATGATCAATAACCTCCATTACTCCATACGGTTTTATGCTTTCACCCTTGTTGGGGAAAACTGAATAGACAGAAGTCAATTCTAAAAGGGTCACTTCCGAGGTCCCTAGGGCAAGGGATAAATTTGGAGAAAGGGTAGATTCAATACCGAGTTTGTATCCGAACTGGGCTACAGAGGAAGGGCCAAGCATTTCTATTAACCTGACTGCAGGTATATTTTTTGAGAGAGCAAGGGCTTTTCTAAGAGTTATTTCACCTTGATAATTTTTGTAAAAATTCTCGGGCCTCCATTCTTCTCCTTCTTTTCTTCCTTTAAAGGCAACAGGAGCATCCAGTATCATCATATTTTGTGTGAAACCCCTTTCAATTGCATGAGCATAGATAATTGGTTTAAAGGCAGAACCAGGCTGTCTCCTTGCAACTGTAGCTCTGTTATAAGGACTTTTATAAAAATCTTTACCGCCAATCATGGAAAGAATTTCTCCTGACTGAATATCGAGGGCGATAAGGGCGCTTTGAGGGTCAGGATTAATTATTCCCTGCTGTTTCATCCTTGACTCAAGATCTGAAAGCCCTTTTGCGATTGCATTCTCGGCCGCTTCCTGCAGCTCATAGGAAAGAGTTGTATAAACTGTGAGACTGCCTTTATAAAGCCTTGATGAACCTATAATGTTTTCAAGGAATTCTTTAACATATTCAACAAAGTAAGGCGCTTTGAGCGAGTTTTTATTTTTTTCGGATAAGTTAAGCGGCTCATTTAATGCTTTATTAAAGCCTGTTTCATTGATTATGCCTGTATCCAGCATTTGTTTTAATACAGTGTTTCTGCGCTTTATAGCGAGTTCTCTGTTGACAAAAGGAGAATATCTTGAGGGAGCTTTGGGCATGGCTGAAACAAGCGAGCATTCAGCAAGGGTTAAGTCTTTTACTGATTTGCCGAAAAATATTCTTGCAGCGGATTCAACTCCATATGCACCACTGCCAAAGTATACCTGATTGAGATACAACTCCAGTATTTCATCCTTGGTGTACCGACGTTCCATGTGAAAAGCCAGAAAAGCTTCCTTTAATTTTCTGACCAGGGTCTTTTTGGGATTAAGGAAAAGCGTTTTTGCGAGTTGTTGTGTGATGGTACTTGCTCCTTCAACAAATTTTCCTGCCCATATGTCCTTTATTATAGCTCTGGCAATTCCTTTCAGATCAACTCCGCTGTGGTTATAAAAGTTCCTGTCTTCTGTTGCAACTATGGCTTTCTTGAGATATTCGGGTATCACTTTAAGGGGTACCGGGTCCCTTTTTTCTACGAATAGTTCCGCCAGCAGTACCCTGTCTGAAGAATATATTCTGGTGATTGCAGAAGGCCTGAAATCTTCAAGAGAGCGTATCTGGGGCAGATCATGGGTCAGAGCTAAAAAAAAGCCAACCGTAATTCCGCAGATGACGCCACTCATTATTATAAGTAGAATAGCAATATTTTTTTTGTTGATAAAATTTTTAATCATTGAAATAGTATATTATTTTTTTGACAGGATTAACAGGATATTCAGGATTAAAACATCAAAACTCGTTTTGTTTGTGCACTTATCTTGAGAGTCCAAAGTTCTGCCGTCATTCAGCTTCATTATGCTATTGGAATTATACTGGATTCCGGCTTTCGCCGGAATGACAGAACGGGAGGAAGAATTCATATGGCACATGAACATAATCATGAGATACATACCAGTTTGGCATTTGATGAAAAAATGGTCAAACTGCTTGAATACTGGATAGGGCATAACGATGATCATGCTGCAAGCTATAGAAATTGGTCGGAAAAGACAAAAGAAAAAGACATGAATGATGTTGGACTTCTGCTGGAAGATGCGGTTGATATGACAGAGTTGATAAGCAATAAATTCAAAAAAGCTTTAGAGCTTATAAAAAACCGCTAACCCGCATTTTTCATGAACAAGTCCCACAGCTTCATGGCCTGCGCCTTGCGTCTGCGGTAAACTCAGCCATAATTTCAGACCAGGTCTTTATACAGTTTCTGCCGCTTGCTTTTGCATGATACAGCGCCCGATCTGCATGGTCTATGAGCAGGGATTTCTCCTTCCCGTCATCAGGAAATGCGGCAAGACCGATAGATATGGTTATAGTTATTGTATTATTGTTTTGATGCATTGACAGTGACTCGATTTTTTTACGGATACGTTCAGCCATCTCTCTGCCTCCGTATTCATCAGAGTCTTCGAGTATAATACCAAATTCCTCGCCTCCATATCGGGCTACCAGATCAAGCTTTCGGACAGTTACGGTAAGAGCATCAGCTATTTTTTTAAGAACCTGATCGCCGAAAGGGTGTCCGTATGTATCATTAATTCGTTTGAAATAGTCTATATCGCATAAGAGTAAGCAAAGATGGCCCGATCTTCGCTGGGCGCGGTTTAGCATAACGTCAAAAGCATGCTGAAATGTCTTGTGGTTGGCAAGATTTGTGAGCCCGTCAATTGTAGCTATTTTGTTTATCTGTTCATGAGCCTGGGCGAGGTCGATTTTTATAGCCACTTGGGCGGCAATCAGTTCAAGTATATCTCTGCGGCGGCTTGTAAATATTCCATTTTTTTTGGCTGCGACAGTTAGCGCTCCTATTGAGCTTCCTTCTTCTTTCCTTAGAGGCACAATAAGCAGTGAACCAAAATCCGGGAATCGCTGTTCGCTGCTGAATATCGGCGCCGGCCCTCTGTATTCGGCACCTGCGGGAAGAGAGCGGTTGATTTTCATGACTTGGCCGACTAGCCCTTCATTCTTTGAGAATTCCTGCTTGAGTAAATTTTTTGCGTGTAGCCCTTCAGCTCTGACAATTGAGTGGTATTTGCCCTGAAGCAGACTGATGGCAATAAAATCAGCCTGTACCAGTGCCTTGACAGCTTTGATAGTAGCATCGAAGACAGGTTCCAGGCCCAGAACGCTATTGAGTTCGCGCAGTCCTATGCAGACCCGCTGAAAAGCATTTCGTTCACGGTTCATATTGTAAAACTGCCTTCCCATATCGATATCCAGGGAGAGTTTTTTGCACAGCAGTCTGAGAATCGTGAGTTCAGACTCATTCCAGGCTGACTTTTCAGTACGATCTGCGCAAAGAATACCAGAAATTTTTCTTTCCACCGCGCTTGATTCTCTTTGCAAATTATCAGGGATGTTAACTGCTAAAAGGCTCCCGACCCCTCCTTTTTTAATATAATAAGGCAGACCGGAAAAGTCAGTCTTAACTGATGCTGTGGTTATTTCTTTTCTATCCCGAAGCAGGGCTCCGGTTATTCCTGATCCTATCGGGTATGGGCCAGGCTGTATATCTTTGCGAATAGTCGAAATGTTTCGCAGCCTGAGTTCACGCCCCTGTGCATCCGGCCAAAGCACAGCAACTGTCGTGAGATTAAGAGCTTGTCTAATAAGCTTTAATTGCAGGTCAAAGGAATCGGTAATAGTTTCTATGGTGGAAACATCGGGTTGTTCCTTATTTTCTATTGCCTCAAATTCCGGCAGGGTTTCAAGTATGGAAGGTCCGGGTGCAGTTATTCCTAAATCTTTGGCGTATTCGCTATCATATGATTTTTTTTTTGCTCTGGCAATTGAGTTGACCAGTTTTTTGCGATACGCCTGGCTATGTGCAAAGAAGACTAAGAATGCGGCTATCAGCCCGTAAAGAAGTATATTAAGAGCCAATTCTACTACTGGTTGTCGGCCGGTAATTGTCAGGCCTGCTTCCATTATAAAAGCAAATAAAATGGGAAAAAGAAAAACTTTAGGAGGATATGTTGTGACAAGCCAGGCGATAAACCCTGCTGGAATAATGATTGCGTGTTTTGAATAGGGGCCGGACATTCGGAGCAGTATCCATGCCGTTACTGTCCAGAGAAGAGGACCCTGGATCTGTGAAGAAAAATGAGATAGCAGGCTGCCTTTCAGGCGGTGTGTGATGTCCAAAAGACTGGCGGCAATTATAAAAGCACCTAGTAATAATATATACCATGACCTTATAGCAGAATCGAAATCAAAAGCACCTGTTCCCACCGCAAAGGCTCCAATAGCTGCCAGGGCGACTATATGCCAGGTTTTTGCAAACCTTATGGCTTTATCTTTAAAGCTCTGACGCTTCATTTAGTATCTCTCAGCCGTATAAATTATACCATGAATAAATATAATTTATATCAAATTACCTCAAGTTTTGCACCATTAACTCATAATCAATACCAGTACCTTAGCCCCTTGAAGTTTATAATTCAAGTTTCGCACCCACTCTATGCAACAAAAGCTTTAAAGGGCAGGGTGTTAGATAGTTTTTTTAAAAAGCAAAATATGTTCACTGTGGCTTTGGCAACGGCACCATACCCACTCAGTTTGTAAGGAGCGAGACATGCACGGCATTTTATCCCTGGTGAAAAACCTTCTATGTGCCTGTCCTGGTCAAAT
>JAHIKR010000069.1 GCA_018897415.1 Pseudomonadota bacterium | reverse complement strand
GCGACCTCTATTCTCACCATCTTTAATATAGGGTCATGAGTCAAAGTTATAACAATATTACCCTGTTTCTTAATTGCAACTATTGCATTATCGACCAGATTAATCATAGCTTGCTTTATTTGCTGACGATCAATATTAATACGCGGAATCTTATCTGAAATTATAACCTTGAAATTAATATTTTGATGACTTTCTTTGTAAAGAGCCACAGTTTCTTCAATTATTGGCGGCAATTCACAAGGCTCAGGATTTGCCGTTGGGAATCTTGCAAAAGCAGAAAATTCATTTACCAGATTTCGTATAATATCAACATGGTCAATTATCATCTGAGTGCATTCCTCAAAAATTGGCTCATTTATCTTTTCTGAATATTTTCGTTTAAGTCTTTGAGCTGAAAGCGTTATCGGAGTTAAAGGATTTTTTACTTCATGGGCAATCCTGCGAGCAACTTCACGCCACGCTATCATTCGCTGCGCTTTCTCCAGCTCAGTCAAATCATCAAAGACCATAACCATACCCATATGGTTTCCAGAATCATCTTTGAGTTCATTAACATGTACCATAAAACTCCGTGGTCTTCCATCTATTGTAAGTCTTAAAGGAAGCTCGACATGATCTTCCTGAGAACTAGTAAAATTTTCTATTAGTTCCACGGCAAGGTTGAGATACTGTCCTTTTAACAGCTTTTTATAGCTTTTGTTTAATATGTCCTCAGATTTAAGATTCAGCATCTTTTCAGCTGACTTGTTAATTGTAGCAACAAATCCATTGGATCCCAGAGTTATTACACCAGCAGAAACATTTTTTAAGACAATTTCCATATACTGCCGTCTTTCTTCAATTTCCACGTTCTGCTCACGAAGCATTCGTGCAGAAAGTTCCAGTTGTTCTCTGCTGATCCTAAGATCCCTGGTCATTTTATTAAATGAATCAACAAGACTCCCTATTTCATCATCAGCTACGGCACCTATGCTTACCCTTAAATCCCCTTCCGCAACCCTTCTGGTGCCTTCAGCAAGCTCCATAATTGGTATTGTAATTGTCTTGGCCAGATAAAAACCAAACCATACTGCACAAAAGACAACGAGTAATGCCACTATTGAAAGGTTTATGTAATAGGTAATCTGAATAGGTTTTTTTAATAATTTTATCTGCTGGTATTCCTCGAAACCTCTTGAAATAGAAGCCATATTTTCTGAAAGCTCCAAAGGAATAAGAATATTCAATACAACAAAGGCCTCAGCATCTTTATGTTTGACTCCAAAAGGAACAGTTCCAATAGTTCTTATTAACTCACCGGTACTAATGTTTTCAAAAACTGATATTACTTTTTTTGACTCAAAGTCTTTCTGGAGGTTATCTGCTGAAACAACACTAAGAGGTTCATCCTCTAGTCCCTGGACTGTGGCAAATGTAGTACGCCCTGAATTTGTGTTATAAACCTCTACAGCATGGAAATTGAATGCCCGTTGGACTACCTGGATGTAATGGGAAAGAGACCTTCTATTTTTAGGATCTAAAAATTGCCTGGTCTTAATCTGGTATGATATTTTTTCCATAAAAAACTGATTGTTTTCCTCTGCATGTTTATAAACACTTCTTCCAACAAGCAGTGAATTTTCAAGAGCTTGCTCGACAGGTACGTCAAACCAAAACTCAATGCTGGTTGTAATAAAATTGATCGAAAAGAAAAACAGAACAATGGTTGGCAGAAGGGTAAGGGCTATAAATGCAACGACAAGCCTCGTGCGGAGCTTTGCTCCCATGACTTTACGCTTTCTATCATAAAGAAGCTTTACCAGATTCCTAAATACAAGAAATATCAATAAGATAAGCAAGAGCAAATTGATATTGATCAGAATGAACATCAGGATTGTGTTGGAAATTGGGATATCAGCTCCAAAATGAACAATTCTGCTTTCAGCAAAAGTCAAAACTGCAACAATGGCAATTATGACGACAATCAGGATGCCCTCTCTTTTACGCCTTTTTCGCTCATCTTCTGAAATAAAGGATTTAGGCTTTTTAAATATGTTCTTACTCATAATAATTTTGGAAAGAATTATAGTAACTACTCAGGTTGTTAGGTTCACGGTTCACGGTTACATATCTAGTAGATGAAATCTATTGTATGCCAATCGGTTTCAAAGTCCCTTGTTGAAAACAGGACATAATGCAGATAAAAAGGAAGGGTAGGTTTGCCAAGTTCGGCCTTAGCTCTAATTTGATATTTCTCGCCTTTTTTCAACTCGCCAAGCGAAACAATTTTTAAGCCACCAATTTCTGCCATCAACTTCTGGGCTTCTTCGAAAGATTTTGTTACCAGATGGTTGCCGCTTTCTGATGAACGCATTATAATAAATTCTTTTTTTAAACTATCATATTTAATTGTATGAGTTGTATTTATATCGGCTATTTTATTATCAATCCAAAAATTATTAACTTGGTAAAGAGTAGTGAAAAATGTAAAAGTTGCCGGCAATCCGTTTAAGATAGCCTTTTTCGTCTCCTCTCTGAAAGCCCCCTCAACATTTAAATAAAGAAGAAGATCGTCACGGGTATTTGTCACAGTCATATTGGCCAGCCTTGCATTCTGCTCCTGAGCAAAAGCCAAATTTTGTAACATGAAAATTATAGCAAAGAAAATAATCCAGGTTTTTCGATTAATTAATGCAAGCATATATGTAACTATTCAGGTTGTCAGGTTCACAGTTCACGGTTCACGGTTGGTTGTATGGAACCGTG
The DNA here is from genome assembly GCA_018897415.1 of Pseudomonadota bacterium. GTDB lineage: Bacteria > Desulfobacterota > Desulfobacteria > Desulfobacterales > ETH-SRB1 > B13-G4. Next base: position 12,715 of record JAHIKR010000069.1, on the reverse strand, counting down.
AACCTGAGTAGTTACAATATAGGATACCCAATTAAATGGCAAGCGATTTTGATTAAACCTAAGTTGAGCGATTTTTTGTGAAGAAATTGGTGCAGGTCGAGTAAAAAATTGCTCAATTTAGGTTAACGGTGCGGTAATTCATTTGCATCATGGACTATGCGTGTTTCCCATGATTTCTTGTTTTCGAAGAATTTTTTCAGAAAAGCATGGTTGAAGGAATGGCCGGATTTGTTTAATATAACATGGCCTAAAATCGGTATGCCGAGAAGAGAAAAATCGCCTATGCAGTCGAGAATTTTATGCCGTACAAACTCATCTGGAAAGCGTAAACCATCTTTGTTTAATATATCTTTCTCGTTAAGTGCTATGACATTATCCAGCGAACCTCCACGCGCAAAGCCATACTTTTTTAAGTATTCAATTTCTTGAAGAAAACCAAAAGTTCTGGCTCTGCATATTTCTTTTTCAAAAACTTGATCTGACACATCTATGGAATATGATTGTTCTCCTATTAGCGGATGATCATAATATATTGTACATGTAATTTTAAATTTTGATGCTGGATAGACACCAACAAATTTTCCGTTTTCTTCAAGTTCAATAGGCTCTTTTACAACAAAAAAATATCTTTGACCAAGCTGTTCCTCTATCCCCGCTGTTTTTATATATGAAATAAAAGGGCCAGCGCTTCCATCCATTATCGGAACCTCATAAGCATCAATCTCAACTATTGCATTGTCAATTGAAAAGCCGGCAAAACTGGCCATAAGATGCTCTATTGTTGAGACAATAAAACCATCATAACCTATGACCGTTGCAAGACTTGTATCAACAACCATATTAAAATGAGCGGAAACGCTTGGTTTATCAGTAAGATCGGTCCTCACAAATTTAATTCCATGATTAATAGGTGCTGGTTTAATTGTCAGATTAACTTTTTTCCCTGAGTGTACACCCACACCTGAAAAACTGACTGGCTTTGAAATTGTTCTTTGTCGAAAATGCATCAATTATAGATCGTCTCCTAAAATTATAGTTCGGATTTTTTTCGAATTAATAACATAATCATAAAATAAAATCAATCCATCAATGAGACTTAAATTTATTCATTAATACCTCTTTTTGTATCATTTTGACAATAAAGAAATAAAATGATTGTTCTATATTAATCTATTTGTTATTTACTTCAGCAAGTTTTGAACCAACCCTTTCATTATATAAGTTTTAGCTTACAGGAAGAAACTTGCTTGCAAATGTTTTAAGCAGCGCTGTTATCGGGATAGATGCATACCTGATTGAAGTTGAGGTTGATATAATGCCGGGTCTCCCTACTTTTACCACCGTAGGCCTTCCTGAAGCTTCTGTAAAAGAAAGCAAAGAAAGAGTTAAATCCGCTATTAACAATTCAGGCTTCATTTTTCCCGATGACAGGATAACCGTCAATTTAGCCCCGGCAAATATTAAAAAGGAGGGTACGGGTTTTGATTTGCCTATAGCATTAGGAATATTAGCCGCAACAAACATTATTTCACAAGAAGTTATTTCCAAATACCTCATTTTAGGTGAACTCTCATTGGATGGTCGTATTAAGCCTGTAAAAGGCTCACTTCCCATGGCTATAGCGGCAAAAACAGCAAACTATGAAGGGATAATTGTTCCTTACGATAATGGCATGGAAGCATCTGTAGTAAAAGGGATTGCGGTTTATCCCGTAAAAACTCTATCTCAGGTAGTAAATTTTTTTCGTGGATTCTCTCAAATTTCAGCCGAAGTAACAGATATTTCTGCCATATTTGACAGAAATAACAAATTCGATGTGGATTTTTCCGAGGTAAAGGGCCAGGAACATGTAAAGAGGGCTTTGGAAGTTGCAGCAGCAGGCGGCCACAATCTTATCATGATCGGGCCTCCAGGAGCAGGCAAGACTATGCTGGCAAAACGCCTTGCCAGCATACTGCCTCCAATAACATTTGACGAATCCATTGAAACCACAAAAATATTTTCTGTAGTTGGAATGCTTACAAAAGACCAGGCGCTTATTACAAAAAGGCCATTTAGGTCCCCTCATCATACAATATCAGATGCAGGTTTAATAGGCGGCGGCCAGGTTCCAAGGCCAGGAGAGGTCAGCTTGGCACACAATGGCGTACTTTTTCTGGATGAACTATCGGAATTTAAAAAGCATGTATTAGAAGTTTTAAGACAGCCTTTAGAAGATCAAACAGTAACTATTTCCCGCGCTTCTTCAACTATTACCTATCCCTCAAGTTTTATGCTGGTTGCTGCAATGAACCCATGCCCGTGTGGTTATTTTTCTGATCCCAAGCATGAATGCAGGTGCTCATATCAGCAGATCCACAGGTATAGATCAAAAATCTCAGGCCCTCTTATGGACAGGATAGATATTCATGTGGAAGTGCCTGCTGTACCATACAGGGACCTCACGGGAAAATTCAATTCAGAGTCATCTGAAAATATCAGAAACCGGGTTTCAGCAGCCCGCAAACTTCAGGCTCAAAGATTAGCAAGAGCAAAAATATACTGCAACGCCCAGATGAACTCTCGCCATATAAAAAAACATTGTAAAATCGACGATGCATCTTGCAGCCTTCTGGAATCAGCCATAGATAAACTTGGTCTTTCTGCCCGTGCATTCAACCGCATACTTAAAATTGCCCGAACAATTGCGGATCTTGAAGCTGAAAACGATATAAAAATTGACCACATTTCCGAGGCTGTTCAATACAGGAATCTGGACAGAAGCAAACACCTGACTTAATGCTCCATTGTTTCACATGACGAGACCTTTGAATTTTGATAGAAATAGTCTAAATTGTCATTCCCGTGAAAACGGGAATCCAGTATTCTCAATCAGTTATAGATTCCCGCTTTCGCGGGAATGACAGGAAGAGGGCATTTTTCAAAGGTCTCATGACATGTCCCATACTTACCTTATATATTTCACGGACACCCCAAGCCATCCCTCTTGTCCTCTATATTTATTTAGAGATCGTTTGATATTATTCAGAAGCTATGATATTCGTAAAATACTATAGATTGGAGATGAATGAATCTGATTTGTGGGTTAGGATTTTCTTATAATGAAGTGATATTTTTAAAGATGTTTTAAGGGGTAGATTATATATGAAAGAGGGAACGGTTAAATGGTATAATGAGAAAAAAGGCTTTGGTTTTATTGAAACCGAAAACGATGGGGATGTTTTTATGCACAGCAGCGGCATCAAAGACCATGGCTTTTTTGTGTTGCAAAAATCCGACAGAGTAACATTTGAAATAAAGAAAACGCGTTACGGGCTACAGGCAGCCAATGTCAGAATAGTAAAGTAAATTCTTTGGGAAAAAAGTTAACGATCTTAATTTCTTTTTAAAACACGCTTTTGATGGCGTACCGGTTTCGTTCTTAGGGGGAAAGATCCATTTGTCAAAGTGGCAACAACCTGAAGTTTGGAACCATTAGAATTTTTTTGAAAGGAGATTGTCACTATGGCTGATGGTATTGTGAAATGGTTCAGCAACCAAAAAGGTTTTGGATTCATTGAGCAGGAAGATGGTCCTGATGTATTCGTTCATCATTCAGGAATCAACTCATCTGGCTTTAAATCCCTTAATGAGGGTGATCGAGTTACATTTGACATTGAGCAAGGGCAAAAAGGCCCTGTCGCCGTAAATGTAACTGTAGTTTAGCTGAATATTTTATACCAAAAAAGGGCACTCCATCAAATTAGCGCTGAGTGCCTTTTTTTCAGCTATAGACTTTCAGATAAATAATTTCACTGCGTTATCAGTCAAAATCCTCGACGACGTACACATCAGCACGACTTGCTCAGATTTTTCCTTCTAGCCTTGTGAAATGAATTATCTGAAAGTCTATACAAAAGGATTTTTTATGTTCAACTTATTTGATCTGTTCAGAAAGAGTAAGATCAGCGACCGCATTTCGCCAGATGAAAGCATATTCAAACGCAAGTATGAGTGTTTTAGAAGAATATTGATTTCAAACAACCGGGCACTTGAAATAATTACCGATCTTGAGCATATCTTCTATAGGGACAAGCCTTTTTCCCTTGCTTATATGCTGATCCAGTCGGAAATACTGTTAGGCGAAGTTTTCAGTATTGTAGAAGACCTTAATGCACTGTCAGGGGGAGAATATCCCCGGCTCTTTGATGCTGCTGAAAAAATAGGCACCACTATCCTCAAAGATTTTGAACAAAAGAAAAAAATCGATAAGACAAATCTGGTCATTCCACTCGAAATGCTAAGCCAGGACAATATATCCGAAGTTGGAGGCAAAGCAGCCAATTTAGGTGAAGTATATAACAGGGTCAGCCTTCCTGTGCCACAGGGTTTTGCAGTTACAGCTTATGCCTGCCAGCACTTTCTCGATCATAACGATCTTTCAAAAATGATCGGCCATAAATTAAGAGGCCTTGATGTTAATGATACCGAAGCACTCCTTAAGGTCAGCCCCGAAATTCAGTCTCTGGTATTGAATGCTGAACTGCCGGATGATCTAAAAAGAGAACTGCGCAATGCAGCCATTGAACTTAAGCATAAATTAGGATCGGATATAAGACTCGCTGTCAGAAGCAGCGCAACCAGTGAAGATTCTGAGGCCAGTTTTGCCGGCCAGCACTCAACAGTTTTGAACGTTACTGAAAAAAATCTTACCAATGCTTACAAAGAAGTTGTGTCAAGCACCTTTAATTCAAGGGCTCTTTACTACCGCCGCAGCAAAGGCTATCTGGATCAGGATGTAATTATGAGTGTGGCCTGTATAATGATGGTAGATGCCAAGGCCAGCGGGGTCATGTACACTATTGATCCAAATGACAGCCGCAATGCAGTAATTATGATCAGTGCTGTATGGGGATTAGGTGTAAGCGCAGTTGATGGTTCAACCAACACCGACTTTTACCAGGTAAATAAACAGAACAAGCAAATTGAAAAATCAGAAATCGCCTTTAAAGAAATCATTTGTATAACCGACGCAGAAGGGGGCACAAAGGATGAGACTGTATCCGATGATTTAAAGGATAAAGCATGCCTTGACACTTCACAGATAAAAACGCTTGTTGATTACGGCTTAAAACTGGAACAGCATTATGGCGTTGCTCTTGACATTGAATGGGCCATAGATAAGCAAAACAAGCTCTACATATTACAGGCAAGACCGCTGAAAAAGTCATTAAAGTTTATTCCCGCAGAAACACCGGCAACATCTCCAGATGTCTCCAAAGAGGAGCTTGCTGATCACCCTGTCCTGATTAAAGGTGGTGCTTCAGCTTCAGGGGGGACTGCCTCAGGCCTTGCCTATGTGTTGAAATCAGATCACAATCTCTATGATATACCCGAAGGCGCCATTTTGATAGCCCATCAAACATCACCCCGCTATGTCCCGATAATGGGACGTGCAAAGGCAATTATTACCGACGTGGGAAGCGTTACAGGCCATATGGCTTCTGTGGCCAGAGAATTTCAAATCCCCACACTTGTAGGAACACATAATGCCACCTCTGTAATTGAACATAGTGAAGAAATTACAGTCGATGCAACTAACAAAATCGTCTACAAAGGTCGCGTGGAACAGCTTCTAAAGGAAAAAAGAGTTGTCAATCCTATGAAGGGCAGTCCCACATACAAGGCTGCCCAGGCTGCCCTGAAAAAGATTGCACCATTAAATCTTTTAGATCCAAAGCAGGATAATTTTAATCCAGATGCCTGCCAGACGATCCACGACATAATCCGTTTTGCACATGAGATGTCAATGCGTAAAATGTTCTGGATCAGCGATGATATCAAATCTAAAGAAAATATCGCTATCCGCCTTTATAGCTCTCTACCGCTAAGTATTTTCGTAGTTGACCTGGGAGGCGGCCTTTCGATTGATAATAAAGCGATCGAAGCGCAAAAAGAAGATGTAATTTCCGTGCCCTTCAAAGCATTGCTAAATGGAATGACTCACAAAGACATAAAGTGGTCTGGCGATATAGGAATAAACTGGCGGGGGTTTGCTTCTATTGTTGCAGAATCTGTTTTTCGGGACCCATTAAAAGAAGGCCGCATGGGAGGGCCAAATTATGCTGTTATTTCACATGAATACTTAAATTTCAATTCACGTCTCGGATATCACTTTGCTACAATCGATACATATTGCGGCCATATCGTCAATGATAACTACATAACCTTCTATTTTAAAGGAGGAGCTGCGGACATAGGCCGGAGGTCCAGACGTGCAACTCTCATAACCTTAATTCTCAAGAAGCTGTTGTTCAAGGTAGAGCAAAAAGGCGATATGGTCAGGGGTGAATTAAAAAAGTTTGACCAGGCTCTTATTGAGGAAAAACTTGACATGATAGGCAGGCTGCTTGGTTCAGTCCGCCTTCTGGATATGGTGCTATCTGATGACGGGCAGATAGACTGGTATGTAGAGGAATTTTTTAAGGGTAATTATACTTTCTCAGCCGACCGTTAACACATATTCATCATGAAATAGTCTTCCCCTGCGAGGGCCGCCCCAACTTGAAGTCACAATTTGTGATTTCAAGTTGGCAAACTCATCATCTGATAACTGGAACATAAAGGCCCCTGGCAAACTATCAATTCAAGAAAATAATGCTTTCAATCTGATCAAAAGGGCCTTATGATAAATATATTGACAGCATTTTTTTCGCAAACTATACAATTTTCATTTAACAACCGATAGATAAATATAAGCAAAAAATCAATCAACTCTGGGATAATGTCTTATGAAAATAGAATATAATTTTATTACCTTAGTTGCTTTAGGGAGTTTTAATCCTGCAATAGTTTCTCCAGATTTTTTAAACACAGTATGTGAACTCAATTTGGGGAAACCCGTTGACCAATCACCACCTGATATTCCTGTAATTAGACATCTTCAATTTCAGAATCTCAAATTCACAGTGGAGATGAATAGATTGCAAATAATGGAAACAGGAATTGAAGATATTACTAAAGCAATGGTCTTGAGTATTTTCAATGTTTACTACGCAAAGCTACCTTATACTCCGCTCAAGGCTGTTGGAGTGAATATCAACTGTGATCTTCTTGCTGAAATGGAAACCAAAACTGACGCTTTGACGAAAAAGGTCAGCAATCCAACCACTTATTTAGATTTCTTTGACACTAATAAGATAAATGTCATTGAAAGTTCATTGCAGACTAAAGCTGATAAAACGTGGATGAGTTCAAATTATAACATTGAAAACGTACATGGCTTAACTCGATCCATAAATGTTACGCAAAAAAAAGATTTTTTAAATATCAATTATAACTATGAAGCTATGGTAGTGGATAAACATAAGTCAAATTTATCCTTACTAGTAGATGGATATGAACAGTTTTGTGACGAGTTTTTGAATTTTGTGAAATACCTGGAGGATTGATGGAACAAGCCTTAAGCACAGTCATTATCCCTTACGATCCTGGCATGGGCGAGGGAAATGGCAGCCGGAATTATAAGTGTCATTTTATGACGGATTTGGCTGGCTTTTTGTCATTACAAACGATTGATGGTAAAAACAACACATTCTCTATCTCAAAAGAGGCTTATTCTAACACAGCCAACGTTGCCGGAAAAACTGTTTCATTAGATTTGAAAGGAACAATCGATTGGACTGATCTTGCACTTGAAGAGCTTGAGAAGGTATATGAGGAATGTTTAGAAGTAAACTGGGATGGTTACGGAGCTATGCCGATATCCCGTGAAACATATTCCGAAGCACGCAAGTTGCTAAGAATGATGCCTTCTTCTTCGCCAATGCCCGACATTTCGGCTGAACCAGATGGTGAAATAACATTTGAATGGTATAAGGAAAAGTATTCCGTATTTGTGATTAGTGTTGGTGGTAACAATATCATCACCTATGCTGGATTGTTTGGTAAAAGCAACAAAATACATGGGACTGAATATTTTGCTGATGAATTGCCTGAGATTATTCGTCATTGCATTCAGCGCTTGTTCCCCATAGAGTAGTATGAAATTGCAAGATACAATATCTCCATTAGAATGCCTTGCGCGCTTTATTCTACAAAAAAAGTGGTATAGAGCTGATAAAACAATAAGACATAATGCTTTTATGCCAAACCAAAATGGTGAAGTTTCAATATACCGAACCAAGGACCTGACTTGCCAACAAATTAATGAAATAGGTCTGCTACATGTAGCTGAAATACAAAATAAAAAATTATTGGGGCGGGCGGAGATTGTCGCTTCAAGTATTCTAAAACAAGACTTAAAAATTGAAGCAGATACTGAACCACATCCGCGACATGCGAATATTATTGGATGGCCAACAGATAAATCAAAACACAAGATGATCGCTATCGAACTCGCAGCCGAGGCGCAACTCCACTTAATAAACAATCTATGAAAAGCGCCTAAGATCGAAACCTTTCAAAATTTCCTGCCTAAATCGAGATTTTACAATTCTATCCAAGACAAACTGATGAACTCCCCGATATGGGAATCGAAGAAGTCACCCAATCTACATAATATACATTGTATCCACCCTGTCATGTTGTTTTAGAGATTCAAGTTGTTCATCTATTGTCGAAAACATAGAAAGGTCCAATTCTTCAAACTCATCAGGACCGGTATTCGTTTTTCTGACGACATTTTGAATAATATCCTCTAATTGGCTTTTTGAAATTTCAGGGACCCTGGTGACAGAGCTTTTCTGCGGGACACCGCTTACGATCTTGAAATTATAGCTCACCATTTCAAACATTCTATTGGTCTTTTCTTTTGTTAATATTCGATATTCAAAATGTTCACGACGCCCAGCCATGGGACGAAAATAATAGAATTTATACAATCGTTCCCCCTTGCCTATCTGCAGTAAATAGTTGTCATCTTTAGGCTGTGACTTTTTTCTCTTTACGTTTTTTATTCGCTTCTTCATAGTTGGGATCATTTGTGCCAAGTTCACCACGGAAGGCCTTTGACAGGATGCTTTTTTCCAGGAGATCGATCTGTTCCTCCATATCTATGAGCACTCGGGCATTGTCGTTCTTGACAGATAACAGTCGCACATATGCTGACTACGGCAGAGGAAAAACAGAGACAAGACCTGACAGCTCCCGCAGCTTTTTACGAATTGTTTTTACATACTGAAGTGTCATATTTTATAATCATTTCAATATATTTTAGAAATTTATAATTCACAATTCAAGATAATGACACCAAGCCCCCACTCCACCCTTCAGGCCCTTGAGTCCCTGGTCAACACGGCGGACGCATGTGGCACACGTCATCCCTCCGATGTTGAGCGTGACCTTACGACTCGACTTCATATCCTGCCTTTTTTATGTTTTCCCGGATTGTGTCCATGTCGACCGGGCCCGCTTCATCAAATGTAGCCTCTCCTTTTTTGAGGTCGACGCTAACATTTTTGATTGCGCCGACCTCCTTCAGGACTTTGGTTACGGCTGTAACACAGTGACCACAGGACATACCTTTTATCTTGATCGTTGTCATGATCGTCTCTCCTTGTTCTACTTCTTCACATCTGCCTCATTAATGGTATCTGCGCCCTTCCCCGGTATCCTTTATGCGGTCTGTCTGATAGTCTGATCCGTGTGATCCACTTCACCAGAAGTGGTTGTTGTCCTCTGGGTGGTCAATTCCCCAAGACGAAAGTATTATAAACACCCCAACCAATCACGACCTGGGCCAGCGCAAGGGCCAAGACTACAAGATTGTTGATGCCATGAATCAACGGAAGCAGCGTTCGTCGTTTCTTGACGCGGTCCATGTACAAACCGGAGAACAAGCCAAACAGAATCAAGGGTGCCATGGCAAGGGCAACTTTGCCGTGCGTTTCGGTTATGAGGAAGCCATGCCAGTAAGTTCGCACCAAGATAATGCCGGTGAGGAGCCCCACCGGCCATGTAATAAGAACAACCATACCAAGAGCCACATGACGCTTCCAATTAAAACGGACTTTGTGCTTCAGATGAAGGGATCGAAAACGCTGGACACCGAGATAGAATACATAGAACGCCAGCAGCGTAGCTGAAAATTGAATTATTGGATGAATCGAAAGCAAAAGCATGGAAGAACCCCCGCTGGATTGATCCTATCTAAATTCATGTACGAGTATGAAGTCGTTGTTCGCCCTGGTCCCGTGGCCATCCTATGCAGCTGGCAGGTTTGCCATTGGGTGTAGGGTGTATATTTTACCCAGAACCAGTCTCCGTCTTTAGGATTGTAGCCGTTGATTTTATACATCGTATAAGAGATCAGTTGAATTTTTATTGAGTTAGGCATACCTCCTCCTTATAAATAAGATCTAACAATTAACCAATAAAATAAAGGAGGTGCGCCCATGAGACTGAAAGATTATGGCAGAAATCAAAAAAAACGTAAAGAATATATTCAACAGAACGGACTTTTACTGGTTGGAGTGGATGTGAGCAAGGCAAAACATGATGCTTGTATAGGGACTTTGGATAGTGTCAGATGCAGGATCGGATTTAAAAACGCAAGAGCTGGATTTAAACGCTTTGAAGATGCAATCAGAAAAAATATATAATTCATGAGCGATTCGTGTCATATTTCGACACGTTTTGCACCTAAACTATGCACTGCTCAATTCGCGCTCATGCGCAAGACCGGCCAGCTCCCGCAGCTTTTTACGAATTGTTTTTACATACTGAAGTGTCATATTTTATAATTATTTCAATATATTTTAGAAATTTATATTTTTATACATGTCCCGATAGTTTCTTTGGAATTGTGAACGTTCTACACGGATGTCCCCTTGGTGTCACCCTGGAGCCTGTCTTCAAGGCAATAAATGCATCCGGACCAAGCGTTGTGTCTGACTAATCATGTATAGTGGAATAGACAATATTTGATCAACATATGACAACTCGTGCATTGAATACCGGACACCAAGCAGTGTTTTGGGATATTCTTTAATGAAAAGCCTCATGCTCTTCAGTGAACCCCTCGCGCCAGCCTTCACCTCTACCGGTATCGGCATTCCTTCGATTTCTATTAGAAAATCGACTTCAGCAGAGCTTCCTCGGGCTTCTCTTACCCAAAAATGTAATTTTTGGTCAGAATAAGGATCCGCACAGGCAAGCAGCTCTTGAGCGACATACTGCTCTGCAATACTGCCTGCATTGATTTGCATAATAGAGTTATCAAGAATAATAGAGTTCTGTACGCCAAGAGCATTTTGCATAAGACCGACATCAAGAAATGCTATTTTGAATTTACGTTCATTGGCAGTTGCCAAAAGAGGTACTCCCGCACCGGATGCGTGGCATATTTTAGACAGGCATCGCGCATCGCATAGCAACCCAAGTGCCTCCTTCAGGAATTTAGCTTCGATGCCTGGATTTACATGCGAATACTTGTAACGCCGACCAGCCATTTGTGGCGCACTGGAATACACTTCTTTCAAATATTTATGTTTTGAAGTTGATGCATACTTGGCAAAATCATCTGTATAAGTACGAATAAGCCCGGATTGCAGTCTCTGTAATTCTTCCATCAAAACCTTATTTTCAAAGGCATTAACAACTCTTGGCATTCCGCCGACTAACAGGTATTGCCTTAATAGCTGTTCAAGTCTGGTTGCAAAAACCTGTTCCATTCCAGTTTGCAGATCAACCGTATGAATATAGTTCAGTAATCTCTCTTCACCGACTGCTATCAGGAATTCTCCAAATGACATGGGATACATATATACACTTTGCACACTGCCGACAGGCATACGAAAGTCCTCAGCGCGCAACGCAAACTCAATCAACGATCCAGCGCCGATAACATGAAGTTCCGGCATTTTCTCAAGGAAATATCGCAAAGAAGTAATAGCCTTCGGGCATTCCTGAATTTCATCCAGAAATAATAAAGTGCGTCCGGGGCTGATTGTCATGCGTGTCAGAATGGATAATCGGTCAATGATTCCCTTGGGATCAAAGTCCGAAAAACAACGGCTCAATTCCGGCTGTTCTTCAAAATTTACAGAAACAGTATTTTCAAATGCTGTCCTGCCAAATTCAGTTACCGAATAAGTCTTTCCAACTTGCCGTGCACCTCTTATTAGAAGCGGCTGCCTGACGCGGCTGTCTTTCCATTGTTTTAGAATCTGGTCAATTGCTCGTTTCATAACCTTGAAGATATCTCATAAGTCAGAAAAGTCAAGGATATTATAAAAATAAATATCATAAAAGACAGGGGTGTTTTACGATCAATTCGCGCTCATGCGCAAGACCGGCCAGCTCCCGCAGCTTTTTACGAATTGTTTTTGCATACTGATGTGTCATATTTTATAATCATTTCAATATATTTTAGAAATTTATAATTCACAATTCAAGGTTTGACCCCATTGAGACCTTCTGATGATGGCCAACTTGAATGGTATGTGGAGGAATTTTTTAAAGGGAATTATACTTTTGCTGCCGACGGTTAACACATATTCATCATGAATATCTCATAAAATAAGGCAACCCGATCGTCATTTTGACACACTGATTTTTTCAACCGCACGTTTATAGGATTTCCCCCTGTTTACACAATTTTACGAATAAGTTTGACAAAGACTTCTGCAACCTATATTGTCCACTGAACAATAGTGATCCCGGTTGTCAATCAAAAAACATACGTAAGCCCCGGAATAACTCCGGGGCTTTTTTTATTGGAACACAGAAAGAAGGT
>JAHIKR010000068.1 GCA_018897415.1 Pseudomonadota bacterium | reverse complement strand
TCACGATGATGCTATAAGGGCTGTTAAATCTGCAATTGCAATACAGCAAAAAGCAAAGGAAATTGACAGCAGCGTAAATAAACGGAATGGGTTAAGGCTTAAAATAGGAATAGGTATATCAACAGGGAAGGTATTTTCCGGTATTTTGGGTTCACTGAGAAAAAAAGAATTTACTTCGATCGGAATGGCTGTAAATATTGCAGCAAGATTGGAAAATATGGCAAAGGAAGGTGAAATACTTATCAATGAAAGCACATTTAAAAAGATTGAAGGCCGGATTGATGTTGAAACATTATCCCCTGCCAAATTCAAGGGCATTAGTGAGCCCGTTAAAATTTACAGTATAAAAATATGGTAACTACTCAGGTTCACGGTTCACGGTTCAGGGTTTGCTATTTTTTTATTGTATAGGAAATTATAAAATTATGTTTTCTTTATTCGATTTTTAAATAATTTAAATAGCGAAGCGACATCATTATTCGACGTTCGATGTTGGACGTTCGATGTTGGATGTTCATCTTTTAATTTGTTCTTTTTACTACACTTCCGACCGTTATACTTTTGCCTGAAATAAGGGTTGCCTCTGCCTTATCAGGGTAAAGTGCGGTTATCTTTATTTCTCCAATTTTAGGCCCTGGAATGAGAAATTTCTGGCTGTCTTTTCCTTCAAATATGTTTCCGCTATCATATACTTCAAGTTTGTCTCCAAGGATAAGACCCGATCTTTTTCCTGAAGATATTATTATCTTGTCTTCAACACTTGAAATTACATATCCTTTCCAGGGCTGAATGCTGACAGCATCGCAGATCTTTTCGCCTATGGGAATAGACGCATTTAACAGAGCGTCAGTTAAAGCTGGTATTTCATTTGCATTGCCGGTTCTGAAATTATTAAGGTCTAATTCATCGACCTCGATTTCATCATCAAAACTGTCATCAAAAATTTTTGCGCCAGTTTCAGTATCATAGACTTCTACAGCGATTTGAAATCGAATAAAGTTATGGGTATCTTTGAACCACAGAATTCCCTTGCTTTCTTTATTCCCGCTTATATCTATCAGACTTCCTGTGACAATTGCATTTAGACCCAGTTTTCTGCCTGTTTTTGCAAGAACAAGGTTATCAATTCTTTCTGAGGCAAGTTTCGGGGGCACAGCCATTTGATCAGGATATCCTGTATCTCCTGGTTTTATAATAAGGATGTCCGGGCATGTTTCTTTTATAGTTTCGGCAAGTTTAGTATGAAAGATTTTTTCGAAGTTATTAACAGCCCCCAAAGTACGGTTTTCGAAGAAAGTTATTCCGACTTTTTTCTTTAAATCACCTGCAGGGGTTTTTATATCGTAAGCTATTTTTTTTATAGCCGGCAAAAATGAGCATCCTGCAATCAGTGCTGCGAAAGAAAATAAAAAACAGACGGCAATAACGACAAGTATTTGATTAAAAGTCTTTAAATAATAAAATTTCATTTTTTCCTATTGTAGTGCCTGAACGAAAACTAGAAAATTTTTTCAAGTTCAAGGAAGGCGCAAATTTTAACCGCAGGAATACATGGAGTATTTTGAGGATAGCGCTAAAGCTTCACTGCGTGCCAAAATTTAAGCCTGACGCAGAAATTGGGAAAATTAGCAGTTTTCGTTCAGGCACTATTGTATTCGACGGCAACTTTTGTAGTAATGCCGCCTCTTGCTGTAAAATTCCCTGCAACTTCCATCCATTTAGGACCAAGTACTTCAACCAGGTCATTTAATATGTTGTTGACCACATGTTCATAGAAAATACCGACATTTCTGTACTGTAACATATAAAATTTCAGAGACTTTAATTCAACAATCTTATTATTGGGTATGTATCTAATTGTTATACATCCGAAATCCGGCAGCCCGGTCATTGGACATACGGATGTAAACTCGGGTTGCTGAATTGTAATATCAATGTCCCTTACTTCTTTATATTTGTAATCAATGATTTTGAGCACATCGATTTTAACTGTGTCTGGTGTATTTACGTTGTAATTCACCCTTCTTTCAGACGGTTTAGACATTAGAATTCTCCCCAGGTATTAAAACACAAAGATTATAATTTTTCAAAAACACTAATAAAGAATAAATTATAATCTGTCAATTACACTATTTTACTAAAAAAATTGATTAGGACTTGTGCTGCAAAATAGTGTTTACAAAATTGAACATTTTTCAAAAGTCTCATTCTATAGCTAACTTGTCCCCTTATACAAATGGCACCAAACCTGGCACACACCTGATTTTGATTCTTGCGGTGCTGTATTTCTGCATATCTCCATAACTTCGGGACAACGAGTGTGGAACCGGCATCCAGGCGGAGGTGAAGAGTGAGAAGGGGTTTCTCCTTTGAGGACAATCTTTTTCTTTTTATAGATTCCAGGCGCAGGAACAGCATTTATTAGAGCTTTTGTATAAGGATGCATCGGATTGTTTATTACATCAGAGGCAGGCCCTTGCTCTACAATTTTTCCCAAATACATAACCGCTATACGGTGTGCTATGTTGCTTACTATGCTTATATCATGGGAGATGAAAATATATGAGAGATTATAGCTGTCTCTGAGATCCAGCAGAAGGTTTATGATCTGTGCCTGAACAGATACATCAAGGGCGCTGACAGGTTCGTCGCATACAAGCAAATCGGGTTTTAAGGATATAGATCTTGCAATGCTGATTCGCTGGCGCTGTCCGCCGGAAAATTCGTGAGGATAGCGGTATATTGAGTTTTCATCGAGCCCGACTTCTTTCATAAGCCTTTTAGCATGATTTTCCTTATTGTTTTTTATTATCTTATATTCGACAAGTCCTTCTGTAACAATATCAAGAACATTCATTCTAGGATTTAGTGAGGTTAGGGGATCTTGGAAAATCATCTGTATTCTTCTTCTAATTGTTTTCAGGTTTCGCCTCTTAAGATCAAGAAGATTCTTGCCGAAAAAAAGTATTTTTCCTTTTTGTGGTTTTTCCAGCCTTAACAAGGTCCTTCCGAGTGTTGTTTTCCCGCATCCTGATTCACCAACGAGGCCAAGTGTTTCTCCTTTGTATATATGCATAGATACTCCATCAACAGCCTTAACATATCCTACTGTCCTTGCCATTATGCCGCGTTTTATTGGAAACCAGGTTTTAAGGATATAGATCTTGCAATGCTGGTTCGCTGGCGCTGTCCGCCGGAAAATTCGTGAGGATAGCGGTATATTGAGTTTTCATCGAGTCCGACTTCTTTCATAAGCCTTTTAGCATGATTTTCCTTGTTGTTTTTTATTATCTTGTATTCGACAAGTCCTTCTGTAACAGTATCAAGAACATTCATTCTCGGATTTAGCGAGGTTAGGGGATCTTGGAAAATCATCTGTATTCTTCTTCTCATTGTTTTCAGGTTTCGCCGTTTAAGATCAAGAAGATTCTTGCCGAAAAAAAGTATTTTTCCTTTTTGTGGTTTTTCCAGCCTTAACAAGGTTCTTCCGAGCGTTGTCTTTCCGCATCCTGACTCGCCAACAAGACCAAGTGTTTCTCCTGCGTATAGATGTATAGATATTCCATCAACAGCCTTAACATATCCTACTGTCCTTGCCATTATGCCGCGTTTTATTGGAAACCATGTTTTAAGATTTGTTATTTCAAGTATCGGTTGTTTAACTGATTGGTTATCCATATAAGATCCTTCATTTTTTACTCTTTAGATTTTCAAATAATTATTCAAGTTTCGCACCTCATCTATGCAACAAAAGCTTTAAAAGGCAGGT
>JAHIKR010000067.1 GCA_018897415.1 Pseudomonadota bacterium | reverse complement strand
TTTGTTCAAGTTCAAGGAAGGCGAAAATTTTAAATGCAGGAATACATTGAGTATTTCGAGGCTTAAAATTTGAGTCTGACGCCGACACGAAGTGAAGCTTTAGCGCTATTTGGGCAAAAGGGGGCGTTTTGCAAAGGTCTCATCATGTATATCCTGTCTAATCCAAATGCTTACGGAATATTCGTGCTAAGCTTGCACTGAACATCCCTGCTTTTTGCCAACCCCAAAGTACTTCGTTTTTTTCTGATCTTCTATAGCAACGATACCTATTTCTATCACCCTGTCTCCGTTTTTGGATGAAAGACCGGTTGTTTCCACATCCAGCGCTACGTACCGATTCATTTTCTTACCACCTTCCATTTTTTCAATACTTTCTCAATTTCAAGCAGTTCCTCATGTCCTTCTTTTGATTCTTTCCCTGTTAATACCAGATCCCACAGACGGCCGTTGGGAGTTAAAAGCCTTCTGGAAAAGTCGGGTTCGCCGAAGCCCGTTTTGCCGTAGTGCTCATGAATTCTATCTTTAAGTGGTTGAATCAGAGATGGATCGATTAAATCGAGTTCATTTAAACGATATAAAAAAGACTCTGCAGAAACACCAAAGCGATGCTTAATGCGAAGCAAAAGTTCATATGACCAGTGCTTTTTTTGAATCCCTAATTGTTCAACTGTATCGCTCACAGCTTTTGCGGGCATAAGAAAGGTAGCGGCAAAACGCCTTGCCGCACGATTTGCTGTAAACGGTTTTTCGCCTGAAGAATCAGATGCGGCATCGGTTTGAAACAATTTCACGCCCTGCTGTATAGAGTAAGTCAGGATTAAGATCTTTCCCAATTCATAGGCCAGGTAAAAAAGCTGTCTTTCAGGATTCTGCCTTGCCGTCAAAAAAAAGAAAGCATTCTGATTTAAAGGGTCATAATATGAAAAACTCTCAATTCCTTTAGGCATAGGAGCTACGATTACACGAAAACCAAGGGTTTCAAAGAGTTCAAAATAGTCAAAGACCACGCCGTGCTCAATTCCGGCAAAATAGCGCACCTTTTCCGAAAGCGCTTCCATCCCCCTGGTTGTGGGATCGAAAGGAATAACAAGCGGAATATTTGCCCTTTTCTGCGCTTTGCAAATATCTTCAAGGGCACAGAATGCTTCAATTATATCGTGCGACATCGTTATGATCCTGGAAGGCAGTTCTTCATCTTCTCCGCCGGCTGTTGCCGGAAAAGGGGCTTGTGAGCTTTCGTGCTTTAGAGAGCGAAATTCATGTTCATCCTCTGCAAAAAGGGTATCAACCGATACGCCAAGTTCTTTTGAAAGCCGGTAAATGACAGACGCTGAAGGGGCGTTCAACCCCCGTTCGATCCGGCCTAAAGGGACTTCGTTCATACCGACTTTTGCAGCCAGTTTAGCCATCGTCCAACTACGTTGCCGTCTAAGTTTACGGATATTTTTTCCGATGAAACCAAGATTGATTTTCATGTTTTCAATGTTACTTTTTGGTCTTGTTTTTGTCAATATAATTTTCAATTGACAGATATATAGTACGAAATAGTCCTGGAAGAGTGTCAGACATAAAAAAACCCACCAAGGTGGGCTTCAAATGGAGAGGCGTGGCGAGTATTTTTAATAATATACTTGATTATATGAAACAGTTGAGTTAATAAACATATAAATATTGCAGGGGTGCCTATCCGGCTGAGAAAATACCCTTTGAACCTGATCTGGTTCATACCAGCGTAGGGAGCGGAAATTAAAATTCTGTTAAACGTTTATTTTCAAAGGGCCATATCTCCGGTAAGGAAGGTATTGGCCTTTTTTATTTTACAGGATTGATATTATAGTGGTTCCCAAAAATATATTCCGTTTGTTTATTCGTATATTAGCGGTATTCGAGAGAACCATTTTGATAATTTTGCAAACGTTCTTGGCGAAGTGAAGCGTAAAAATTGAAGCTGTCTGAGTCCCGAAGCGAAGCGAGGTCGAGTTCTTTAATTTTAGCGAAACGAGCCTTAGAAACGTTCAAAATGATCAAACGGTTAGCGAGAATATTGCAATATACGAAACCTAATTTTGAGAACGGCTATAATTCTCAAGGAGATAAGTTATGGGTGTTACCAGGGTTCTGACCATCGCCGGATCGGATTCAGGCGGAGGGGCGGGAATACAGGCAGACTTGAAGACTATTACTGTTTTAGGAGGATTCGGAATGAGTGTAATAACCGCTCTAACCGCTCAGAATACCCTTGGCGTACAGGGGGTTTATGAAGTCCCGGAAGATTTTGTAGAAAAGCAGTTTGATTCCGTAGCCACAGATATAGGAATTGATGCAGCTAAAACCGGGATGCTGTCCAATTCCAA
>JAHIKR010000066.1 GCA_018897415.1 Pseudomonadota bacterium | reverse complement strand
GATAATTACCTTTTTTACCCCGATATCAAGAAACATGCTTATTGTCTCTTTATCCCTTATTCCACCTCCAACCTGAATATGGGCGTCAACACTTTCAACTATTTTTTTGATTGAATTAAAATTTTGAGGACTTTTTTTAAAGGCACCGTCAAGATCAATTACGTGAATAATTTCAGCACCCTCTGACTCCCATTTTTTTGCCATAGCCGCAGGATTATCAGAAAAGACTGTTTCTTCATCCATACGGCCCTGGAGGAGTCTGACACATCTACCGTTTTTTATATCAACTGCAGGTATAATAATCATCGTTTTGGAAATGTCTGAAGCACATCTTCAAGACCTGAAACAGCCATCTCTTCTGCGGTAATCCAGCTTGCCTTTCTTTTTAAAAATGTGCCGATCTGAAAAAGGTTTTCGTCTAATGAACGCTGGGTTTCATCAAAATGACCTACCCACAACATACTGCCTTTTGAAACATCTATAAGATGAATATCAAATGCAACAGAAGCAGGCGAATCAACTGAATACCTCATCCCTACCCTATCCTTGAATCGATAAACATGACCTACCAGTACTGCATCCGCATAAAGAGCGCGCCCGATTTTAACTAATATATCACGTTCCGACAACGCTTTTTCATTTCCCGACAGTAAAACCGACATAGCCCCCTGAGCCTGGCCAGGAGGTATAATCTCAAAATCTTTACGGCTTTCAATTATAGAAATCAGCCGATTTGTAAGAAGGTCAACAGCAAATATTTCCACATCTCCAGTAGAAAAAACATTGCCGCATAAAGGGCACCTGACATTAACATTTTTACCATATAAACTTGATAAATCTTTAAAAGGCAAAATCAATAATTTTTCTATACTGGATTTTGCCGCAGGCGGCTCAGGAATAACCACATCAGATTTGCAGGCAGATAATAATAAAATTAACGTAATAATACCGATTCTAACCAAGGTGTGTAGATTATCATGATGTATTTTCTGTATCAATAATTGTCTGATCACAATGAACCTTTTGTAGAACGCACCTCTGTTATACGTTCATCAAAAGAAGTGGCTTGATCCAGCGCTCTGCCGGCAGCCTTGAAAATTGATTCTATAATATGATGCTCATTTTCGCCGTAGCTGACATTTATATGAAGATTCATCCCTCCCATAGTAGAAAATGCCCTGAAAAATTCCTTCGCAAGGGAAGAATCAAACTTACCGCCCATGATTTTTAGATTCGGAATATTGAATACCAGATAAGGCCGCTTCGATAAATCAATGGTAACAGATGCCAAAGAATCATCCATAGGTGTTACAGAAGAGCCATACCTCTTTATCCCCATCCTGTCGCCGAGAGCTCTATCAAATGCATCTCCCAATACAAGCCCGACATCTTCAACTGTATGATGAAAATCGACTTCAATATCTCCTTTGGCAGATACGCATAGATCAAAAAAACCATGAACAGCAAAAAGCGTAAGCATATGATCAAAAAAGGGAATACCGGTTGAAATTTCATGCTTACCCTTACCGTCCAAATTTAGTTTAATATTGATAGCTGTTTCTTTAGTCTTACGGTCAGCCTCTGACGTTCGTTCCATATTCATATCTGCAATCCTTCAAGATCAATCAGTTTGTCTGCGCCCCACCAATTGTATGCTGTTTAATGAAATAATCCAGCTCAGATATTTGATTATTATCAAGCTCACCAAATTTGATACTATGCCGTCTCATTTTTAACGAGCTGAAATATATTTCATTAGTTATTTCAAAATCAGAAATTGTTTTACATGGTATTTTTTTTATATGAACTCCATTACCCGCAAGCATTATATCTAATTCAACGGGTTCTTTTATCCGATCTTCCCCAACAAGATATTGAAAGGCAAGGCCTCCTTTGCCTATATCAACAATTTCCCCAAGTTCTTCGTAAAAAGAAGATTTTAACAAAGCAAAAGAAAGATTTTTAGTTTTAAAACGTTTAAGTTTTCTCTTTTCAGCTTTGATAGTTTTTCTGTCTATATTTTCCATAACAGACCTCCCATGTAAAAAATTATATATAGCTGCTCAGGTAGATAGACTGAAGGCTGAAGCTCCCTGACAGCCTTCCACCTTCAGTCTTCAGCCTGTCCACCTGAATTTTCATATCATATATTTTCTCATCAACAAAGGAAAATATCATGGAACGGCAATTTCCGAATAAATTTACTTTTTGGTTTTAATTCATAAAAAAATTTCGTATAAAAACAATTGGAAAAGAAAATTAAGTGGAGATGAGGGGGGTCGAACCCCTGACCTCGGCATTGCGAACGCCGCGCTCTCCCAACTGAGCTACATCCCCATAAAATATTTTTTATATCAAATCATATAAATTGGGTCAATTTAAATATAATTTAAATAAATAAGTCTAAAGAAATAGGAATAATGATTAATTATGACTAACAAAATTATTTTAAATGATGCATTTAAGTATAATAACATTGACCAGGATAAAATATTACCGCCCGAAGAAACCGTTAAGCAGTTCAAGGAAAAACTTAAAAAAATCGACCTCGATATTTTGGAAGATACTGTCAGAATCGATAATGGAAGACTTGACATCCCTGTTTATTTCAGTATTTGCGGTAATGATGCATATGCTTTAACCGGAACAAAAAAACAGATGGGCAAGGGTGGTACTCCCCAGCAGGCTGAAGCCAGTGCTGTAATGGAACTGGCTGAAAGATTCAGTTTCTTCAGCTTTCGCAATAATCCAGAAAATTTTTT
>JAHIKR010000065.1 GCA_018897415.1 Pseudomonadota bacterium | reverse complement strand
TTTGTTCAAGTTCAAGGAAGGCGAAAATTTTAAATGCAGGAATACATTGAGTATTTCGAGGCTTAAAATTTGAGTCTGACGCCGACACGAAGTGAAGCTTTAGCGCTATTTGGGCAAAAGGGGGCGTTTTGCAAAGGTCTCTATTAGTGTATTCAAGAAGTTAAACTAAGGAGGTAGAATATGAAAAAATATTCAGCTTTATCAATAGTACTTGCAGTTCTATTAATTTTGCCGGCATATGGATTCTGTGATGAATGGCAGGAAGTCATTGAACGCATGGAAAACGGCAGTATTAACTGGACAAAAGGAATAATTCAGGCCACTGGCATAGGAGCTCCTCCGGAAGAACACTATGGCAAGCCCCAGGCAAGACCTATGGCTTTGAGAGCCGCACGGATAGATGCTATGCGCAACCTTCTTGAAGTTACACAAGGAGTAGCGATTAGCTCCAGTACCCTGGTCAAAAACTTTGCTATTACAGATGATATAATAATGGCTAAAGTAAGCGGCATGGTGGAAGGAGCTCAGGTTGTCAAACAGGAATATCTCTCTGATGGAACAGTAGAAGTTACAATGCAAATGAGTCTGCATGGAGGTTTCGCCCAACTAGTTCTTCCGCAGGAAATTAAACAAATAGAACCGATTAAACCTGTTACTCCGCAAATAACTGCACCTGCTGCACCCTCTTTATCAGTTGAGCCATCCAAGCCTTCTGCAACTGAACAAAAGCCTGAGTCTGAAATATATACCGGACTGGTAGTTAACGCCACTGGACTTAGCGCAAGGCCTGCAATGTCTCCAAAAATAGTTGATGAAAATGGGCAGGAAGTTTACGGTTCAGCCTATGTAAGCCGTGAATATGCGGTACAGCAAGGAATGAGCGGTTATGCAAAAGATATGACAGCAGCCCAGAGCAATCCAAGAGTTACAAATAATCCTTTAACTGTAAAAGGGTTAAAAACAGAAGGACCCGGCAAGTCCGATATAGTAATCAGCAACGCAGATGCTTCTAAGCTGAGAAGCGCTTCCGAGCATCTATCATTCATGAAAAAATGCCGCGTAATGATCGTTGTTGATTAGGTTTAAGAAGTGCTTATCGACAAGTTAGCACCCTTTCGGGCGAGCTCTTAGCTCTTAGCTCTTAGCTTATAAGCTTAGCAGCTACGAACAATTCATTATAATGATAGTTTTTAACTTACTAATAAAATTGCCGAAAAATGAAATTTCTATACTATAAGGAGAAGCCATATGTATGCTAGAAAAATACTATCTGTTATGTCGGTTGTTTGTTTGCTTTTTCTGCTGGCATGCGGTCCAAAAGCGGTAGCGCCAAAAGCAGAGCTGGATACCCCTGAACACCATGTAGCAAATGGGAATAAGCTGCTTAAGGCAGACGAAATAGATAAAGCTTTCAAAGAATTTAATAGGGCAAAAATGCTTGATCCAGAGTATTCACCAGCCTATGTCGGCCTTGGTCTTGTTTACGGCTTAAAGGGCGACTTTAAAAAAAGTTTTAATTCCATGGATAAAGCCGAAGATTATGCCAAGGGAAAGGGGCAAGAAGTTGGGGCTAATATCGGATACATGCGTCTTTATATCATGGGAAAAGAAAAAGTCGATAAAAAATGGCTCAATGAAGTTGAAAACTACTATGAAGATGCAATAAAACTTGCACCTGACTGCTCTGAAGCACATTTTTATATGGGTATAGCATACAAAATGTCTTATAACTTCCAGAAGGCTGCCAAGAAGTTCACCAAAGTTCTCGAGCTTGACAAAGGCTTTGTTGAAGAAGCTGATAAAGAATATGCGATTATCCAGAAAATCGAAAGAGCTATGCCTGGGACATCTGTTGGAAAGAAAATTGCTCTACTGGAAAAAATCACCCGCGCTGATGTCGCTGCTCTCTTTATCGAAGAATTAAGGGTAGATGAACTATATGCAAATAGGACACCCAAGAAGTTTGATACTTCTTTCAAAAGCCCTGAAAAAGAATTTAAAACCGGTGAATATATAAAAATTCCAGCGGCAACTGATATTGCGGATCATGTGCTGAAGGCCGATATAGATGCTGTAATGGAAATTGGCATCAAAGGGCTGCAACCTTATCCAGATCATACTTTCAAGCCATATGAAATGATAAACCGCGCAGAATTTGCAATGATGATCGAGGATATAATGATAAAAATCACAGGCGTCGAAGAACTCGCCACAAGGTTTATCGGCAGCGTATCGCCTTTTCCGGATTTGAGAAATGATCTGCCATACTTTAATGCTGTAATACTGTGTACAACTCGCGGCATTATGGTTGCAAAAGATCTAAAATCAGGCGAATTCGATGCAGTAGGTAATGTTTCTGGAGCTGAAGCTCTCCTAAGTCTCCGTGTCCTTAAAATTGAGCTTCAAAAATACTAAAAAGATTGAGTCAACTAATGCCGTACAAGGACTGCCTGGACATGACTTTCCTGAGACCTTTGAAAAATGTTCAATTTTGTTCAAGTTCAAGGAAGGCGAAAATTTTAAATGCAGGAATACATTGAGTATTTCGAGGCTTAAAATTTGAGTCTGACGCCAAAATTGGGCAAAAGGGGGCGTTTTGCAAAGGTCT
>JAHIKR010000064.1 GCA_018897415.1 Pseudomonadota bacterium | reverse complement strand
TGATCCCCTATGATGAAGCATTTGGAAAAGATTTTGAAGATATGCAGCGCAGGGTGCCTGGTACTGAAAAAATCAAGGGCATTATAGATTTTGAGCCAAAAACTGATTTTGATACAATGCTAAGAAAAATTGTCAGGTATATGAAAAAGAAATAGGATACATTATCAGAGACCTTTGCAAAACGCCCCCTTTTGCCCAATTAGCGCTATAAAGCTTCACTAAAGTGCCTGTGTCAGACTCAAATTTTAAGCCTCGAAATACTCAATGTATTCCTGCATTTAAAATTTTCGCCTTCCTTGAACTTGAACAAAATTGAACATTTTTCAAAGGTCTCTATCACTGTTATATGCTGAAGGCCATAGCAGTGGATTTCGTTAGTGACCTGAAAAGAGAAATGCTTTGGCTTCAAGAGACTTGATTTAGCAATTCGGTATAAAATGATTCCATATCCCTAAGGAGACGATCTTTTGAATAGTGTTCTACAACAAATGATTGTGCAACCTTTGCAATATCTTTACTTAGTTGCCTGTTTTTAACCAGATATTCCATCCCTTTTGCAAATCCTTTGGCATCATTATCTCTGCAAAGAATGCCCCGTTTAAATATTTTAAAGCCATCTGATATAAACTCTAATTGCGAATTGCCCACCAAATCCCGAACACCACCGACATTGGTTGCGATAACAGGCACCGAACATGCCATTGCTTCGATTAGCGCAATAGCAGTTCCCTCATTGTTTGAAGTTAAGGCAACTATATCAAGATTAGTGTAAATCTCCGAAAATTCTTTTTTCCAACCGCAAAATTGAACATGATCGCTCAATCCAAGCCTATGGCAATAGTCAATCAGCTCTTGTTTTAGTTCACCATCTCCAATAATTATAAAAGCTGCTTTAATTGATGGATTTTGTTCGAGGAAAATTTTTGCTGAATCTAAAAACATCTTGTGATTCTTTATTGGAACTAGCCTGCCAACAATTCCAATTCTCAGTGCAGGACAGGTTATTTTCTTGGCTATTGCCGTTTTCTCTTGTGTAGATAAAAGGAAGGGCTCAAGATCAACGCCAAGTTTTACCACCCTGACTTTGCTTGCCTGTGCAATCCGGTAATTACATACAAGTTCTTTCTTCTGGCTTTCACTTGTGGCAATAATGATATCAGTAATTTTCGATAGGATACGCTCGGTAAATATAACCATTGTTGACATTATGTTACTAAAATAGCCGTGAAATACATGTCCATGAAAGGTATGAACAACACGAATTCTGTCTCTATTAACTAAGTTGTGGATAAAAGTCGCTATCCTGCCGATTGTGCCGGCCTTTGCTGTGTGTGTGTGGACAATATCCGGTTTCTCTCTATTCAAGATCCTTAAAACGCACAAGAATGCTTTAACATCATTAAGAATACCAATATCTCTCTGAAGATTGGAAATGATGATCGGCTTTACACCATACGTATCAGCGAGGTAGATCATATCCCCCTCACTTGCTGAGACTTTTCCAGTAACGAGAACTGATTGGAATTGATTAGGATCAAGACCTTGCGTGAGGAGTATGGCCTGGATCGCAGCCCCCCCTATGTTAAGACGAGCCATGATTTGCACTATCTTTATCTTACGCTTCATCTCAATATCCGTAATGGTTTTACTCACTATGTCATATACTTTGAGACCTTTGAATTTTGCCAGAAATAGTCTAATCCCCGATCAGGTCGAGGACAAGATCGTCATTCCCGTGAAAACGGGAATCCAGTCCCCGATCAGGTCGAGGACAAGCATTCTCAATCAGTTATAGATTCCCGCTCCCCGATCGGGTCGAGGACAAGCTTCGCGGGAATGACATAAAGGAAGCGTTTTTCAAAGGTCTCACTTTATGGCTTGTGGTCTATGACTTTAGGGGACATTTTTGTTTGCTAATAGTATCTTCATTCAAGAGGGACAAGAGGTTTGAACCGCGAAGTATTGCTGTCAGTCCAATTACGACACCTTCTATCTGGCCAATAGCATATTCAATATCACTTGCCCGAAACGAAATGATACCAGATATACATCGAGCAGTAATCTGACCCAGCAACATCCATAAATAGAACGCTCTGGAAAGTTCAATATGAGACTCTACAAAATATAAACGCCACAATGTAACAGTGCGCCCATAATATCGATACTTCATTTTAGCCATGTGATCATATGCGTGTTCATGTCTAACCTTAGCATCAGCACATACATATAAGGGGTATTTTTTTCCGATCGGGTAGCTGAAAATAAGATCCTCACAAATAGCCCAACGAGCGTATATCTCTTTATTAATATACTCCCTGAGAATTTCTCTTTTCCAAACTGTCGCCCCTCCACACAGCCATTGGGCTTTTAAATCGGAAGCAACAGGTGAAGTGGCAACATTGTATCCAGAACGAAGCACCTGACCTTGTTGTGGTGAACTCATACCAATAATAGCTCTTATCCATGAATGGCTGTAAGGGTTATTGATAATATTAAATGACACACCAGCAGTATCAGGTTCACACTTGTTCCAGAAAGCTACCATTGCTTCTATCGCCCGCGGCTCCAATACAATGTCATCATCGAGAAAACCGACCAGAGGTGTTCGGTCGTCAATAACTGAAATTCCAATATTTCTCTGACGAATCTGGCCTGGAGGATGGCACTCGTAATATTCCACTGGCAAACTATCGGAAAAGCCCATCACAACATCTTTCACACTCTGCCCGCCATCTACTACGATTAGCCTGCCACATAGCATTGTCTGTGATGCAATACTCTCTAAAACATTTTTAACTTTTTCCGGGCGATCTTTTGTAGGGATTATGAAGGCCACATCCCTGCCTGTATATTTTCGCCTGGTATCGTTCATGAGTCAATATCGTTTGTTATCATGTTGCTCATATTCTATCACGCTTTGTCTGTCAGTCACCTAATTCCAATTTGTTTGTAAGATGCGATTCAATCAGCGACCATCTGGAATGTGCAAGGGAAAAATAATATGGAACGATGATAAGGATATAATTACCTATAATCGTAGTATTCTTTAAGGAAGAGGATAAAAAGTATAAATAATCTAACGGGTTACATACAATAATCTCGGCGGATTGGATAGGCTGGATGAGGATATTACCTCACCACCCTGGAAACACCATATAGAGCCTTCTTTTTATAAATCTAAGAGTATTCAATAAAGGTGTTGGCATGTATTTTAGTAAAGAGTAATATAAAAATTTTAATGGTCTGTGTTTATATACAAGCAATTGCCAATTTCTATGGAAATAGACAAGTTTTTTCTTAAATTCAGCAGGAAAATTCAAACAAGACTCTCTGCGTTCTGTACTAAATTTATTAAATATATCTTCATCGATCAAGCCTTTTTTAAAACAATAATTTCCAAGCTCTGTTCCACGATACGGATAAAAGATGTTTACTCCACTACTTGTAGGATTAATTTTTCTATTTAATTTGATGGTGTCCCAAATAGTATCAACAGTATCTTGTGGAACTCCTATAATATTTGTGACATTTGATGTCATTCCATATTTTTTAAATAAAGAATATGCGTTGACAATCTGTTTTTCACTATAGTTTTTTTTCATTATTTCTTTTCTTATATAGGTATTTCCTGATTCCACACCACAGGTAACATGAACACATCCAGCTAGTTTTAGATATTCCATTATTTCTTCGTTCACTATATTAACACGCAGTTGACAGCATAGAGGCAATCTTATTTCTTTAGCATATTTATTGCAAAATTCTCTCATCCATTTTTTATTTACACCAAATGTATCATCTGAAATAAAAATTTTACTAAAAGAGAATTTCTTTAACAACCGCTTAATCTCTTCAATGGAGCTTTCAGGAGATCTGTATCTTGGTGTATTTATGCGCATATTGTAAGTTTGCGCTTTAGCCTGATTACAGCAAAAACTGCAATTGTAAGGGCATCCCCTAGCAAATAAGAAATGAGCAATTCCATCTCTCTTTACGAATCGATCATATCCATATTTTTCCCTTTCAGGAAATGGGAGCTTTTCTAATTCAGTTTCTAGCGGATACAAACTATTTTTCACTAAAGTGCCATTATTGTTATATGCAAAATTCTTTACATCTTTGTAAGGTATACCATTTGATACCCTATCCAAAAAATCAGAAAATGCATATTCTGCTTCACCTATAAAAATACCGTCTATCATTTCCGTTTCAAGGATACATTCAGGATAAATTGTTGGATGAATACCACCGCAAACCTGTATTATGTTATCATGAAATCTTGCCTTTATTTTTGATGAAATATCTTTTACAAACATAAATTGAGAAGATACACTTGAATATCCGATTACTTTTGGTTTTATCCTTTCAACTGCATCAAATAAGTCATCATAATCTTCAATTTTATTAATAACCTTAATATCATAATTAAACCCTTTATCTCTTGTAATGCTTGCTATTGAAGCTAATCCAAAAGAATAAGCATCGTTATAAGTACCATTAATATTTGTGATAACAAAAAGAATATTCATACGATTTAAATATACCTCCTCATATGGGTATTGTAAGGCTCAACTCCAGCAACAATCCAGGTCGCGTCTTTGCCCATCTCGATGATTTCCTCCCGGACAATCCGACGGCCCAAGGAGTTCAAAGAATACTCTAACCCGCTTTCTTCAAGAAGTTTTAACGGGTCATCCCCATACTCAGCAAAAGTTGATAAGGCTACAAATATTTTTTTGTTCATATATTCAGTATTCTCTCATAGAGTGTTTTTTGTTCAGGATCCTCGCTCAGAATTTTCTCAACCTTACCAATATCATCGGGACGATCCACTCCTACTAAGACGCGATCGTATATGACTCCTTTGATCGGATATCGGTGCCCTATAATACGCAAAAAATCTACGGACTCCGCCACCTCAAGCATCGTAGGCTGAAGCTTGGAATAGGTATGCAGAAAGGACTTTGTAAAGGCAGAAACTCCCGTTTGGCGAAAGAGTGGGCAGTCGTTTTGGACGCGTATATGTGGAACAGGAGACCTTGAAAAATACATAACAAAGCCCTTCTCATCCAGCACAGTTTTTACGATATCCACATCGGATAAATCTTCATCATTATGAATCACTGAAATTAGATTTGTGCATGGCAGCAAATCATCAACAAGCATTGGTTCAACCAGCTTGGCGAGAGCCTCCGGCATAAATAGAGGCTCATCTCCCTGAACCATAACGGCAATATCCAGGTCAATCTCGTGAGCTGCCTCCTCAACTCTGTCCGTACAGCGTTCATGGGTATTCTTGGTCATGACCGTTTTACCGCCAAAACGGATGACGACATCGAAGATCTCTTGGTCGCATGTAGCTACATAGACATCGTCTATGACGTCGGAAAGGCAAACCCTTCTGCGCACATGCTCGATCATGGGCAAATTGAGGATCATAGCTAGCGGTTTACCCGGAAATCTGGATGATCCCATGCGGGCAGGAATAACAGCTACAACTCTTTTTTTCATTTTTCTCCTTCGACTAGTTCTCTGCGTTATGGTTTATTTAAAATGCAACTAATTGATTTCTAATTCCGGAAACTGACGGACCAAATCGTATATTGCCTTTGCCTGTATGAGCAAAGCCTCCAGAAATTTCAAAGGGAGTTGTGTCGTGGCATCGCACAGGGCACTTTGAGGATTGTCGTGCACTTCAATGAACAGAGCGTTAGCACCGGCTCCCATGGCAGCCCTTGTAAGATCAGGAATGAACTCTCTTTGCCCACCACTGGAAGTTCCAAGGCTACCAGGCATTTGAATGCTGTGCGTAGCATCATAACACACGGGGTAACCGGAGTCTCGCATGATTCTAAAGCAACGCATATCGGTTACAAGCATGTTATATCCGAAAAATGTCCCCCGATCCGTCAGGATAATGTTACGATTTCCAGTGGACTCGACCTTAATGGCCGCATTTTTCATATTCCATGGACTTAGAAACTGTCCCTTTTTGATATGAATAGGGAGGCCGGTTTCGCCGGCGGAGACCAGTAAATGTGTTTGACGGCTGAGATAGGCTGGAATCTGTATGAGATCAACAACTTCGGCCACCTCGCTCACCAAGGCAACATTGCTTACATCTGCGGTGACCGGAACATGGAAAGTCTCACGGACTTTTCTCAATATCGCAAGCCCTTTGGTAACACCAATCCCATGGTAACTTTTAATAGAACTTCTGCAATCTTTATCATAACAAGACTTGAAGACGAATTGAATTTTGAGTCTTTTGGTTATTTCCTGAATAGCCTCTGCCATTCGTAGCGAATGTTCTTCTGATTCAATCGCACACGGACCGGCAATCAGAGTCAATGGCTCGTTTTCTCCAACAACAACTTTTTCTACACGTTCCTTTCCAATATGGACGTCTTTTATCATGTCTTCTCCCTATATCAGTGCTTCAAGCAGATCCTGCATATGCACAACTCCCAGAAGCATCTGCTCTTCATTAACCACCGGAATAACCCAAAATCTGTGTTTTTTTAACATATTAAGGCAATCTTCAAGACTTGCCTCAGATGAGATAACTTTTGGGTTTAGAGTCATAATCTTGTTAACTTTCTTCATAAAAAGGTCAGGCAAGGTATCCTGTGTTTTTAGAATGAGTCGTCTGAGATCTCCGTCAGTCACTATTCCTATCAGTTTTCCCTCATCCACAATACAAACCACACCAAGACGCTTGGCATCCATTATCTCCAAGACTTCTCTAAAACAGGCATCCTTATTTGATACTGCATTATTTTCTCCTGACCGCATAATCTCAGTTATTCTTTTCATATTCTATACCTCCTGAGCTAATTTACAAACTCCAAAACCTTAAAACTAATGTTCTAAGATGCCACCTATGTAATTGTCTCAGTGGCGTATCCACTTCGCTCTCCTTGCCATTTCTCGTACGAAAATGAAGGTCTCATTTTATGAAACTTTTTCAACAAACGTGTTTCCCCCTCAATGTCTTGTTCATATCAGTGGCACCCGCTACTCAAAATTGTAAAAAAAATTCATCCAGCTTATATGAAGAGACCAAACGATTTGTCAAGCCTTAAGGGAAACAATATCCAATGAATTTAAGGAAGGAATTTGCTTATGGATTTTTCATTAACTTTATTAAAATACGAACTAATATAGTTTCTTCCTATCTCACTCAAAACAGCATGCTTTTCATCAGGCAGGTTTCGGATTTCTTCCAGAATAGTGTGAAGATCCTTGTTTTTTCCTACGGTCCACTTGAAATCGTTAAATTCGAACAAGGGGTCATAGCTGAGCAAATCACCCCGATCAAAGTGTATTAGAGGCTTCCCCATCATTAAAGCTTCTAATGCCACGGTTGTCCCCCAGTAGAGAATTGCAGAACTCTTCTCTACATCACTGGCCACCGTCCCACCTGAGGAAGTCTCAATATTCCCCTCCGGGTCTATCCTCCTGCCTAGTTTACTTAGAATTTCCGGCAAAGGCATTACCGGATGTGCGCGAATGCGGAAAATGGCATCTGAGCATTTTGGAGCCTGATCAAACACATATTCAAGCAGAGGAAGCACCTCCAGAACACCTTCTAAGGCCACAAGCACAAGAAATCTACTCTGCTCCCCACTCTCCCTATAATTTATATTATAAAGATAGTCATAACGTAAAGCGCACGATGGCCGAATACTATCGTCGGATAACATTCCGTAATGCCGCATAATGCCGGCTGGGACATCACCCGTGGTTAATACAATGGATGGCAAGGGGGAGTATTTTTTTTCTCTCGGGCTGATAAAAACCCCGGCAGCAGCTTGAGGGACAACTGAATGCTGGTAACCAAAAATAGGCGTTTCCGGAAAATGACGTCTCAGTCCTTCGACAAACATACGCTCCCAAGGGTTCCCTTCAAATGTTAACGCACAGGCGTAAAGCCGATAAGTCCGGACAATTTGCTCAGCAGCAAACAAATGTAAATATTGATAAAGCTTAATCCTCCAACCACCTGATGAAAGGCACTCTTTTACCAGGCCTGAAATTTCGTTTCCAAGAAAAGACAATTTGGTCACCATCCGAAACGGTTTGGTAATACAACTCCACCATATATGCAGAAGCGCCTTAAGGACATCAGAATACCTCAAAAACGCTTCCAACGGAACAACCTGTTGTCCTTTAAGAGACTTCATCCGTTGATAACATTCATTCCTATTTTCTGCGCCAACAGCTACAGTAAGAATGTCAACCTTATCCCCTATCGACCTTTTGAGGAATTCCGACAGTTTTCCAAAAAAAGGGTCATGAAAGAGACCATCTTTGGAAAATGAGCCAGGATATACAAAACTCTTTATTAAATAAATCGGCTTATTTTTTTCTTTCTTCCTATGCATTAGTCCGAAGCAACGTCTTGTTTCCCAAATGCGAAAGAGAGAAGAAAAACCCCCCATAAGAACACTCATCCATGTTTTAGCCTTGCCTCGATATCGAGCAAGGTACTTTGAAATAGGCGATGATAGAATCTTCAAGTCCCACTCACAAATCTTGGCTGAGTTTTCCAGGGAAAGCACTACCGGCCAGGGCGGATGGATAAGAACTAACAATTGTCTTTGTCCAGATACCTTGTCTATAGCATCATGGCAACGTACAAGCGCATCTAGAAGCCCAAATAGAGGAGAAGTAAAACGATTTTTTGAAGCCAGATCGGTAGCCCACCATTGCAGCTCATGACCGTTTTGATCTGCCAGTACATCCATTATATCAATATAATCACGCAGAAATTTGTCGCGCCGTTCTTTAGAAATAGGGCATGGAAGAAACGCCTTTATACCAAGATCTTCCAAAAACTTGATAACCATTAGGGTAGTAGAAGTCGGAAAGGCCAAATAACGTCCATTGCCAAGCAAGTGACGCGGCTGAGTGCTCAAGAAATGCCGTGCACGTGATAGACTATGTATAATCACAATAGAACTCATCAGCGATCTCATTAACTCAAGATTGAGAATTTCCCAATAGCGAGGAGCGTATCTTTAGGTCTAAAAAAATGTTCTTCATTAGCAGCCTGTTGTTAATGGAAGATTTAGATTAAATTCTGGAAAGGTTTTTTTATAATTCCACGCTCGCGAAGTCGTTCCATAAGATCGAGAGCACTGCTTTCAACCGATTTCTCATCTGTATTAATGATAATATCTGGATTTTCCGGCGCCAAGTATTCATCATTATAACCGATAACGGTGTTTATTTCTTTATTTGCCGCTTTTTCGTAGAGGCCCTTAGTGTCCCTTTGCATACATTTTTTGATGCTACATTCAAGATAAATAAGTATTAAATTTTTCACATTCCGTATCACATAATCCCGTGCATCCTGGTTAGCAGTTAAAGCGGAAATAATTACGTTTAGGCCGGCATCAATGGCCTTGTTTGAAAGATGAACAATCGTCTTGACAACCTTCAGCCGGTCCGCTTTTTCGAAGCCAAGACTCAGACCAAAGAAATCTCGCACCTCATCGCCATCATAATGAATAGCCAGTGTATCATTTTCCCGTAACTTTGATAGAATGATATTGGCTAAAGTCGTTTTACCGCTCGCTGTGGGACCCATTATCCAAAAAACATTATTACCGTTGTTATACACCCGGCACATAGTTATTAACCTATAGTTAGTTCTTCTTAAAAACTGTTGATATTGCCTATTTTTGTCAACTCTCTAGTAATTCTGTAATACTGGTATTTGATGTCCACTTTTCTGTTTGGCTTATGAGCTTTTTAATCATCTTTGCAGCTTTTACAGGATATTTTCCTATGGCGGTTTCAGCGGCTAGAACCAATCCATTTGCACCCATTAACAATGTACTTACCACATCATTAATTTCCGCCCTTGTGGGCTCCGGCACTTTTACCATTGACTCGAGGAGATTTGTGGCAACATATACAGGCACTTTTTTTGATCTTGCCATTGCAATTATTCTCCTTTGTAGAAATGGAATCTTCTCAAGATTAATCTCTCTGGATAAATCACCTCGGTCAATAAGAATTTCGTCACTTGCATCTATTATATCATTGAGGTTAAGAACACCTTTCTTGCTCTCAATTTTTGAAATGATGGTCGCATCTCTTCCTGCGAGTTCACGCATCGTTTTGACGTCTTCACTTGATCCGGCAAAAGACAAAGCAAAATATTTGATCCCCATTTCTTTCGCAATCGTGATTGCCTTCTTATCTTTGGAAGTAATCGCTTCCATATCAATTTCCCTGTTCAGGGTGGCAGCCTTGTTACTACCAACCTTCCCCCCATGTTCTACCTTAGCCTTACAGTATTTCATGTGTTTCTCAATGATCTTGATGCGAGTTGAATTGAAGTCAATACTCATCTCGTCACCCACAGTTAGCTGCTCGGCTATATTAGGAGGTGTAAAAGATAGATTCTTTGAATCCCCCAGAATTTCATTGAAATGGATTTTTATTGCGTCATCCTTATGAAGGAATATTTTTCCATTGGTCACCGATTGATTCCGAATCTGTGCTCCCTCGGAATCCAAGCAGATAGGAATTTCGGTGTAGCTTTGAATTTTGCTTATGATATCCGCTAATGAATCGATTGGTGTATGTGATAGATTAATGCGAAAAAGATATAAATATTCATTCTCAATCTGCGAGATAATATCCTGCCGCAATGAACTCGGCCCCAACGTGGCTAATATTCTACAATTCATATCCACAATAAATCCCTTTCTGTCTTACGATGTTACTCCATTCTGGCTTCAAAGAATCGTTTTACTTCCACAACAGAACTCATCAGCAATCCCATTAGCTCAAGATTGAGAATTTCCCAATAGCGAACGTGTCTTTAAGTTGAAAAGCATATCCTTCACGAGCATCCAGTTTTTCATAGTAATCACTCTTATTTTTACACCGATCAAGACATAAATCATAACAGCAATTATCTTCACACCCAAAAGCACCGAGTATGCGGCATTCATGTCCCTCAATAATATAATAAGGATTGAAAATCCAAAAAAGGTCAAGAAGATGTATGCCAGATTTCCATACTCCCACCTGATTCGGTAGTAGTGCTGCGAAATAGCAAAGGAAATCGAACAGGAGATCACTCCTGCGGTAAGCGTAGCCCAGGCAGCGCCAATGGCTCCCCATTTTATAATGAACGGGATATTTATCGCAATGTTGAGAGTAATATTTACCAGAGTAAGAGCAGAGGTCATCCATGTTTTCTTTGCAAAGATAAGCTGAGGCTGTTTTCCGAAAAAATACGACCCATATAGCATAGATAAAACTGTAACTATATCTATGGCTTCATGATACGAGCTTGGAGTCAAAATTGTAATAACCTCTTGAGAAAATAAGGAAATCATCAGCGCAACCAAAATTGATATATAAAAAAACGGAGTAAGGTACGGTCCCACTGCTTCACCGCCCTTATCCCCAAGATCAAACATTTTTTTATATACCTGCGGCGCATAGACGTTTTCCAACGCCGTCATATAACTAAATGTAACATATGCTACTTTCTGACCAATACTATATATTCCGACCCCCCCGACTGAGGCCAACAAACCGATCATGTATTTATCAAATTGTGAGCCTATAACACCCAAAAATATCCTGGGTGTTAAGGGATAACTTATTTTCAGCGACTCAACAAATATCGGTTTGCTAAATGTAATGGAAAAAATATTTGTAAATTTATAAGTTAATATAGCAAAAACTAAGGTTCCAGAGCACAACTGCGCATATACAATTCCAATAACACCGATACGCAGATAAACTACCAGATAAAGAGAAATGATAATGGCAATAAGACTACCTGTGATTGTATAAACAACAAACTTTTTTGCTGATTCGGAGTTTTTAAAATAAGCCAAGTAGTAATAGCTCACGCTACTGAAAAACTGTGCACAAAACGCCCAGAACATAATGTTCGCATGTTCAGCAGATCCTATAATGAGCTTTGAGAGAGTTCCCTTGAATAAATAAGTCAAACCAGCGAGAAAAAGAAAATTCAACATTAC
Organism: Pseudomonadota bacterium; assembly: GCA_018897415.1. Lineage (GTDB taxonomy): Bacteria > Desulfobacterota > Desulfobacteria > Desulfobacterales > ETH-SRB1 > B13-G4. Next base: position 23,109 of record JAHIKR010000064.1, on the reverse strand, counting down.
AAAGAGGAGAGTGGAATATAATAATTTCGCCGTTTCTACGCGATTATCTCGATATTGAAAATAGTTTCGGTCGTAAGACACGGTCATTCCGAAATTTGCCAAACCGGTCACAAAAATTGCATATACCTGAGCTAACGCCAAAACCCCGTAATCTTCCCTGGTAAGGATTCTGGTAAATATCGGCAATGTAATAAAAGGGAGTAGATTACTAATTATGATGGGCAATAGATAGATAAAACTGTTTTTTATCTGCTGTTCTTTAGTTGCCACTATTAAGATATTTCTTTATTAATGATTATTCTTTTCAGCGCAGATTAACTTTCGAAATCTTGTTAAAGCTAATCCATCAAGTTGGTATTCAATCTTGGATTTAATATTTTTGTTCAAATATTCATCATATTCATCATCATTAATTTCATATAAAAGATATTCAATTCTTTTTTTCAAATCATGGTATCCATGAATCACTAATTGTGGAATTTTATCATATGCAAGCCCCCTATGCTTATCACCTGATTCATACCAGAAGGCTTTTTTTCTTGCTCCAAGGGCTTCAACCGTGGGCGAAGACATACAATGCGTGATAACGAGGTCGCTAATCGCCATAATTTTAGGAAGATCACCTGCGTGGCCCGCCCAATACACTCTTTCATGAGTCTTAAGACTTTCCCACAGGCCGATAATTATTTTTCCTTTTTCAGGTGAAGACCATTGTCTTAAAGGTGAGATAAAAAAATCCTCATTCTTGGAAGGTTTAACTATCATTAAAAGTTCTTCTCGCTCATCGAGCAATCTAAGCATATCTTGATAGGATGCTATTGCGTCATCATAAGAAGTAAATACATTGTCATCATCGACAAAAGTTGTATCAAGGTAAACGACAATTTTCATATTATTGGCAAAATGCCTATGATAATACTGGATAATGAATTCCTTCTTATTAATTTTTCCCATTTCCTCTCGAACCATCTCAGAATAAATATTGCCTATGATATGATAATTGCGGATTTTCTGATGATGCAGTCTATAATACTTAACAACATCCCGGTTTACCGCCAGAAAGTGATCACTATTAAGAAAAGCCCAAAGGATATGTCTGCAATCATTAAAATCATTGTCCCTAGAATAAAGCAATCCTCCGCCAATGAATGAAGAATAATTCCAGGTTGCCCCACCATGTTTTGCGACAAGAATATTGATCAATATTTGGGCAACTCCCTCTTGATTTGTATACACATAATTTTCAGCGGAAATTTGATTAAAAATTATATTCCATTTAATAAAAATGTTCATCCCATATACGAAGCAAATTAAAAATGGCACGTGAGAAGTGCTTGCAAATAGCATTTTTACTAGGCTCATAAAAGTAAGGCGTAATAACTTGCCCGACAAATGAAATTTTGTCATCTGATGAATATTAAAATTATTTTTTGTGTTCAAAAAATAATATCCCTTTTCTTTCTGCTCAGCCAACCAATCTTTATCAACTGCATAGTTGAGAATAAAAATCGTATTTTTTTTATTAATCTCTTCATAATCTAATAGAAAATCAAAGCTTCTTTTGCCATTGAACTTAATCTGAAATATTTGATCTATGGGAATGGCATACTTAAAGTGGGCTTTCGATGAAGATTTCGCTGCACACAATCTTGCTAAGAACAACAATGCTATCTTTGGGAAAATATAAAACAATGCCACCAAACGCCATTTAAGTTTATCGTAACTTTCGACAAAGGGGAAAATATATGAAAACCACTTATTTATTTTTATTTTTCTTAGTGGCCTCATATTATAATTACCGTAATCTTTAATTATTTTCCCATAAAAATTGTAATTATGAGGAACAAAGAATATATCAAAAGAATCTTTTTGTTCTTTCTCCTCATCGCTTAGATATTGGTTTATATAAATATGTTTAAATACCTCATTTAATAATATTTTTTTGAAAGCTAAGTCCGTTTCTGTAGTTTTATAAAGATCGGATAATATCCGTATTATCTTTTCATTTTTAAGGTGGTTGTAAATGACTTCTGTTTGATCAATTGCGAGTCCATGTTCTTTTGTACTGGATTTAATATAAATCCGTATAACCTTTTCTCTATTTATAAGAGATCGTAATAATTTGGATTTTTTCATATTATATGTAAAATCAAATACATATATATCATATCCTCTCCATAAATAATAGAATAAGAGAGGATAATGGATAAAAGATACTTTCTCAAAAAAGATTCTTTTGTTTTTCATCTTGCACAAAAAATCCAATTTCATCTGAGGCTAAACATCATCAATACCAGCCTATCAGGCAAAGATTTGCGATTGCGAGAAGGTCATTCATTTTGGCACCGCTGAATTCTCTACCAGCAACGTATTCATCGACAATTGAATTGATATATTCCAAATTAAAATAGCTGCTCTCTAAAATTTCCTCATAAGGACGGTTTTTGAGGATTTCCTGCAAATAAAATTTTAAGGCCGAGCCAAACAAAAACTCGCTCGTATGGCTAAACTGTGGATTCACATCATATAGATAGGAATGAGGTCCAGTTTGCAGATGAAGGGGATAATCAACCGCATTCTGCAACATCCACTTTAGGGGGTACTTTGTTGGCCGGAGTTCAAGCCCACGTCCCCAGTCTTCAGGCATTTTACTCAAGAAGCGATGTAATCGTCCATCCCAGTAAGGAGAAGTAATCGTCTTGCCCATTACATCCAACGCCCCTGCGTTCGTTGACCTCTCTGTGCTTCCCTGCCAAAAATAACTATTGTAAAGATACAGTATGCATGAATAGACTGTTTCGGGTATCAATTTCTCTGCCACTTCTTTTAAGTATATGTTTGCCATTTCATTTTCAAAAGACTCTGCACCACCTTGAGTAACCAGAGAAATGTTCTTAAGTTTGAGGAATGGTATCCTACGATTGCGGTGGAAGAAAGACTCAAGAAATTTTATTTTTTTCTCATATTCATCCATCTTCTTAATATTATAAAACTCAGCTCCGTCCGAACGACTCTTCATGATTTGATACACAAAATCATTTTCTATATCACCTTCGAGTATTCGCTTAAAAAAGCTTGGCCCGAAAAGATAAGAGGCCATTTTATCGCTGTATTCTCGAAATCCGATGTCAGGATGTTCGAGAATCGTGGCAAACTGGGCAAAACCTAAATTATGAACCCCATCGCTGACAGCACCGACAAAGACCGCATCATCGCTATTTCCATTGTCAGCGACATATTTTGCCAAATGATAAAAATTATAAGCCGAATAAGCATATAGATGCTGATCTCTTAAGAGAGGAATCGTCTGCTTCCATGACTCGACGGATTTTTGCCCTGTAAAGTCGAAATCCACCTGATCAATTCGTACTCCAAAATACTCAGCAATTTTATGTGCTCTATCCAGCTCGAATTGATTGATGACTCCGGCGCGTTCTGAGTATTTCATCCGTCCTACAACACACCGCACCTTTTCTGGCCCATACTTTTCTACGAGAAGAGCAAGTATAGAACTTGAATCAAATCCACTGGACATAAATATCCAGTTACAATGTGATGAAGCGCGAATTTCAACAGCGCTCCTCATAATCTCAACATATTCATTGTGTTCTTTAATTCCAAAAGATCCTGTCTTAAGTGGCTCAAATGGTTTTTTCTCTACGGTCAAGCTCCCTAACGAAAAATGTAATCGTTCCCCAACACCAAGACGATAAACATCTCTATAAATCGTGTGCTTTTTAGGTGCATAATACCCATATATGGTAAGCAAATTTACAAGAACATTCTGGGAATAACGGATTGTATCAATTGTTTTTATGACAGCCTTTAAGTTTGTGGAAGCAATAATTCCATCATTTATTTTTCTATAGAAAAGTTCTTTCCTGTTAAATTCATCGCCAAAGATGGCGATTTCGCCATTCCTGATCAACAATCCTACAAAATTACCCTCAATTTTATCAATTGCCTGATCGATGGAATAATTACTAAAAAAATTTACAATATCCCTTTCGTGTGTCTTGAGATCAATGGAAATATAAGTACCATTCGGCATGCATATAGCGTAAACCTCCCCCCAAAGAAAAAGAATGGACTCATCCGCCAGTATAAATTTTTCATAGTCTTCTTTACTGAAAACGAAAACATTCCTGGACTGATAGACCGGACTTTCCTCTGTCGTGATATTACCGTTGCAATTGACGCAAATAATCATTTTTCCCCTTCAGAAACAGACTGATTTTCAGATAAATTGAGATTCGATTCTTTCATACAATTCCAAAAGCTTGGATGCATTTTTATTCCAATCAGCTGATCTCTCAATGATATTACGATTCGTCTGCCTTATGCTTTCTCGTTCCTCGTGCGACATTATTGAAGCTTGATATAAAAATTCAGAAAATGTTTCGAAATCGCCCGGCGGGGCCAACCATCCATTTTGGCCTGGGACAACCCATTCCCTGTTGCCAGCTCCGTCTGTTACGATGACAGGAAGTCCCGTAGCCATCGCCTCTAAGAGTGATACGGATGAACCATCACTGAACGAACAGCTTAAATATACATCCGAAGCCCTGAAGATGTCTGGCAGTTTAGCGTGGGATAATATACCCGGCAGAAAAACGGCATGATCGAGTTCATGCTTTTTGACAAAATTACAAATTGCATTTTCCTGAGAACCGTTTCCCAATAAGACAAGCCTGAGGTTTGAATTTTTCGTATAGGCTTTGTGAAAAGCCCTGAGGAGCACATCCATTCCATATATTGGCTCCCAGTTCCGGGTCGACAAAACAATACAGTTCTCGCTCCACTGTAAAGAATCTTTAAAATTCGAGTTATCCGGACCTGGAGAAAATTCTTTTATATCGACACCCCATGAATACTGAAGGATTGCCTTGCCTGAATAATTTGATATTTCTTTCACCTTGTTTCTAACTGCCGTGCAGTCACAAAAGAGAAAATCCGACCGATCGAGAGTATATTTTGTTATCCAACGCCAGAATTCATTTCTATCAGCATCCAGCAATATATCGGATCCCCAGGACATCACAAGAAAAGGATGAAATCCGCTCATAGCAGTCATGAATCCACAGGATTGAACAGGACCGGCATGAATGAGATCGGGCTTAATTTGTTCGAGAACGGCTGAAAAATCAGGCATTAAACGCAAGCACTCCTCCTGCGTTTTGACTTGTCCGCGCCCACCACTCCATTCTACCACATTAATATTATCCGGCAGTAGACGCGATTCATAATCAATACTGTCATTTTCTAACCGTAAAAAAAATATTTCGTGTCGAGATTGGGCCAGTTTTTGAAGAAAGCGCCTATCGTGGGTCGTATAATCTCTGCTGAAATAGAGGACTCGCATAGATTAATTTACCGTTTCTAAATATGACCATTTAAAATATTCGCCTTCCGGCAAATCAACCATTAACCGCATTCCGATCATCCGATCAACATCATAAGGGGAAATAGCATCTCTCGGTGCCGGTCTTAAAACATCAATCAAGTGTCTGGTAAGAATTGTTCCAATTTTCAGATTTTGTTTCGCGCGCAGACATCGTCTCTGCAGGATCACGGTTTCCTGTTCATTATCTTCCACCCGCTTTTCCTTTCCCCCGAGTGCATCTTCAAGTTCTCGTGTACGTAGCACCATTTCTGCCCATGCCTCAGGTATCATTGAAAAAACATGGTCCGGTCCTTCTCGACTCATGTCGTCAGTGAAATGTTTTTCTATTACCCGCCCCCCCAATGCAACAGCCCCCAATACTGTTACATATCCAAGGGTATGATCCGATAAACCCAATACTACATCTGGGAACTTGTCTTTAAAGGTTTTAAGAACATTTAAATTAATGTATCTGAAGTTTTCCAGGCTCCCCGTATAATTTGTATTACACTGCATCAAAACCAAATTTGGATTGATACATTTTATGATATTTACCGCGTCACGCACTTCATTTATATCCGAAGCTCCCGTAGCTAAAAGAACCGGCTTGCCTTTAGCTGAAATCTTTCGAAGCATTTCCGGCCAAGTAATGTCCCCCGAACCGATCTTATAAGCCGGCACAAATGGTTCTAACATATCCACAGCTTCAAAGTCATAGGGAGAAGAAAAATAATGAATCCCCGTATCTTTACAAAACTCACAGAGTTTTACAGTCCACGAGGAGGGAATGGAAGCATCCTCATAAACTTCGAAGACAGACTTCTTCCACTTAGTCTGATGAGATGCTTGACCACCCAGCGATTCAAATCCCTGTTTGCTGACTATTTTCCTGGCTTCGAAATTTTGAAATTTTACTGCATCTGCCCCGGCTTCCTTTGCCAGACAGATCAATTTTTTGGCCCTATCCAGACTCCCATCGTGATTGGCCGCAATATCTGCTATGAAATAAGTGGGCTCTCCATCTCCAATTGAGCGATCGGCGATATGCATTTTATTCATAATGAAACCTCCTGATTCATCACAATCGCCTTCAGTTGATCAACGTAACCACTATCCAAGAGCTCTCGAAAATGTCTTAATCCTTCTACAACAGTAGGCATTGCATTTTCCAATTCGAGAGTAACCTTCGTAACATTCAGAGAAGTATCTTTGGGACGGCGAGCTCTGAAATTAATAGTATCCGAATTGCTCGGGACTACACGCCTTGAGTTTTCATCAAAGACCCTGCAGATCATTCTGGCAAAATCGAGTTTGCTGCACTTATCGCTTGCTCCGACGTGAAACAGCCCCCGCAAATCAGCTCCTATCATCTTTTCAATAATATGAGCCAGATCATTAACTAACATGGGTGAAAAAAAAACATCCCCGAAGCCAGGAATTTTTCGATCACCGCTTTTCAAACGATTTAGAACCCATTCGGCTAAACTCGATTTTGACCTTGCGTTCCAACCGTAAATATTGGTTCGGAGGATCAGATAATTATCGCAGTATTTTTTTACGGCTTTTTCTCCCTCAAGTTTTGTCTGAGCGTAAACATTTACGGGATTTGTCTCGTCTTTTTCGCTGTAGTTCCCCTTTAGACCATCAAATACAGAATCCGTGGAAATATAAATCATTTTTGCACCTGCCTTGGCACTTGCAAGAGCTAAGTTTGATGTACCTTCAACATTAACACGGAAGGCGTCTCCAGGATACTCCTCGCAATGATCAACTCGAGTTTCAGCAGCACAATGGATTAAAATATCTGGCATAGCGCTCAAGATAGTACTGTTAACTTCTTCACCCGAAGTAATGTCCATGTTCTCCATACAAATACCATCAAAACCTATTTTATTTTGATTATATGTCCCGACAGTATCGAATTTGCCCCTCATGGTCATGACCAGATTACTTCCAAGGAGACCACTCACTCCAGCAATAACGACTTTCATGTAATATCTTTCTCCCACGGCATCGGAAAAACCCGAACATTATCTATATCAATTACTTTCGGGTCCCATTCTCTGCAAAGAACACTATATATTACTTCATCAGAATAGCGTTTCCGATTTGGAAAATAAGCATTCTCACGGAGTACGGCATCCTGACGCATTCCAAGTTTTTTCATTACTTTTATTGAAGCCAAATTATCAACTGTCGAATGTGCCTGCACCTTATGATAGTGGTGGACCGAAAAAAGATAGTCAATAACAGCGCCAACCGAAAGGGTTGCCACACTCCGACCCCATATGCTTTTGTCTCCTATAATATACGATACATCGATCCAATGATTTTCGTTACTCCATGCAGAACATGAAACATTACCAACATGCCGATTATTCAAAAATATGCCCCAGTGAAATCGACAATTCGCAAGACAGTCATTGAGAAATGACTGGATATCCTCTTTTGTAAAATTACGGTTTCTATGTCTTATGCCAAGGTAATGATAAATTTCAGGATCATTGAGCCAATCTACATAAGCTTGGCTGACATCCTCTTGCGCAAGGGGTCGAAGAACTATATTTTTCGTCATCCGATATTCTCCATCAGACCTATGTTGTTAATATGATCAATTGCAACCTTGCGAAGAGTTTCGAAAACATCAGGTTTTTCGTTTATTAAATCGTTATCTTTCCCGTATGAAGCTGTATTAAGCGAATATAGTCCTATGTATATCGGTTCTCTTGAAAGAATCTTATATGCTTTGTCGTCGATCTCGAATTTTAAAAATAATGCGTGGCCATAGCCTCTAACTGCAAGTTCGTAGATTCCTGCGTAAACATATTCACTTATAACACATTCTTTTTGGAGACTGATCCGATCCAGGACGTTTGTACCGTCAAAATCATCTAAGTCCGGTTTTAGACCTGCCAGATTTAAGAGAGTTAAAGGCAGATCAAGATTTGGCGGACATAATCCGTCATAAGAGCATACGGGAACGCCGAGACCACGCATGAATAGAGGGATATTAACTCGAATATCTGTCAGGAAAGGTTCATCGTTTTGATGGGCTTCGCTCATATACGGCATTCGCATACCATGATCTGCTGTCACAACGATAAGGGCTTCTTCTTCGAATTTTCTTTCTACATAATCAAAAATGCAGCCAAGCATCCTGTCGATCTCAGCGAGTCTTAAAGAATATAATTGTTGAGCTTGGTTAGGTATGTCAAAAATTTTCGAAGCCTTTGATGTCATCAACTGTTTAAGATTTGACGACGTGTTTCCACGACGGCATAAATGAAAATATCTCGTTTCGGGGGCAATGTCCCACGAGGGATGGGTATCAGGAAACTGGAAATAGCTGAACGTCCGATCTCCATAATGTGCCTCCATATGACCGATAATTTCCTGTATCCAGACAGCGGGATCATAAGTCTGGTATGAAAATCCCGGAAAATGATACAGGAAGCGATCAAAGCCCCGATTGTGACCAAATGCGGGTGTAACCCGCGACACAACGGACCCACACAAGGTATGATAACCGGCATGTTGAAAATATTCAGGCAATGTTCGACGATTACGATCAAATTCCTGCCAGCGCCATGGATGTGTCATTTTATGACGCGAAACATGCAACCCGGTGAACAGAGTACCAACAGCCGGCAACGTCCATTGCCCGCTTGATATACCCTTTCTTGCACACAAGCCTTGCGAAAAAAAACGATCTATATTAGGCGTCAAGCTATTTTCCCCTGTCATAGGATGTTTTTCATTTACAGTGGCCGTTGACCATGCATCCAGTACGCAAACGACTATATGGCGTATCTCCTTTCTATTCTTTTCCAGAATAGGATTTTTTACGAGCCTCGGCATAGTTATTTCAACCGGTGCATCTGGTTCAACAATCAACGTTTTGTCTTCATCCTCAAGATCCAAGCGCACATCGAACCACCGATCCACCGGTATTTCTCGAATAAGAGTTTCGTGTCCACCAATTTTAAAACGAACTAACTTATCGGGAACCCAATCTCTTGCCGGACTTATTGCAAATTGAATTGACGATTTTCCGTTCCGCTTCTCAATAGGCAATTCGGTTTTTCCTGTTACAACTACAGCGGATCGATAATCATCCAGACGACGAACCACACGTGGGTCTAAATTTGCTTTTCTAAAATAGCTTGTCTCGAAGGGAGGTGCAGGTACCGGGGGGTGGCCTAACCAGAATTTCTGGAGTTTGTCGTAACGATAAAGCCTAATCTTCCGAAACAGATGCTCGCTGAGTATCCACTTTCTAACCCATCTTTTGAAACGCATGTTAATTTTGAAATGCATGTTAAAAGTGCTAAAATTCATGATGACCCTTCCTGAATATTATTATTGCTTATCTTTTCACTGAAAGTGTATTTATGAACTGACAAATCAGTTCTTGAAATGTTCAGATGGAGTATCTTAATGTGGTATACTTAAGTGATTGCATCTTCTACCTGGTCTTTCAGAATATACTTGCATGTCATAACTGTTTCTTCTAATTCCATATTCTTCCTATACCGGCGTCAATCCATCCGTTCAATTCTTTCAATTTTGGATAGGCATCCATATAATCAATAATGTCTGCAACATTAATGTATTCGCCCGGTTTTTTAAGAAATTCATAAACCTCTCGTGCAACGATTAAATCCTCCGGATAATCTACGGTTAAGCGAATATCAGGCCTCTGGACCTTAGACGATTCCGGATGAAGACGTTGAAGATAAAACTTTTTCGGATTTTCGCACATATAAAGCGTGCAGAGCTCACTTCGATGTCGATTCTTTCCTTGATCATGTGCGGATGATTAAATTTGCTTGCATTTTATGTAATCTAAATCCAGCTATTCAATGATGGCGCTGTCTTCGCGATGAGTATATTTAATTAAGCGCCTCATATTAGATGAAACAACAGTTGTAAAATAAAATGCATATTTTTCTAAGTCACCCCAACCTTTTGTCTTATTAGATAATTCTCTATGCTCATTTATATTTCTGACGCATAGCGAAAACCTTCTTGTTTTTTTTAAATTATATCCCGATAAAGGTTTTTTATAATCGTCCTTTGCCCATGTTATTAAATCATAGTTATATGATCTTACAATTTCCTTTTTTACTTCTTCCAGGGGCGAAATTATTACATCTATTGCTAAATCACCAAGCATATCCAGAATGGAGTGAAATTTATCATCTTCATTCTTGTTTCTATTTTTATCATAAATTGAGCGTGCAGATTTTACAAAATCAGAGATAAATAAATGTTTGTATCGGCTACTAGCAATCCTTCCAAGGCGATAAAAACACTGCCTATATACGCTGAATTCATTAATATTACCATTTTTCTTAATAGTTTTTGATACCGCTTCCTCAAGTTCTTCTCTCGTGTCAAAGTATTTTGTTTTCACAGTTGTCATGTATTTGTCGGCGATTTCGTTAAAAAACGGGTAACAATCAGGCCTTTCACATAATTCATCATATAGGTCTAATGGCGTTATCTGATAATTGATACAGTGCATAATGATCTCTTTCAAGAACGCTGCACCATAACATGAAAAAATAAAAAAATTGAACTTATGAAGTCCCCAAAAATCGTTCAGAGATATTCTATTTGACTCGGTCACAACTTCATCTGCGTCAATGACATAACGAGAATTAAGTTTTGTAATATTATTGCCGAGAAGTACATATTTTGTCTTCAAACCGTACTGTTTCCTAGCTCTATCCGTATATAATTCTGCACCCTTTGTTAAATAAAGGGTGCCAACATAAACGCTATCAAAGTTGAGCTTTACGGTTTCCAAGAATACATCCCTGAAAGACTGATATGTTTCTCCTGGTAGTCCAGAAATAAGTTCAGTAGAAACGGATATATTATTGCTATGAGCAAATTTAACCATTTCCTTAACCTTAGAAATCGGCATGTTTTGTCTTTTAACATTTTTCAAAACTTCCTTTGTTAAGGTCTGGAAGCTCATATTCAAAGGCAGCAAAGTCTTCAGTGTCTTCGCCATTCTTCTTACATTTTCAAAAGGGCCTTTTTCTGCGTAATAGACTCTCAATGAACTTGGGTAGCCAGTGGAATTATGTAATTCCCTGATAAACTCGGCCAACTCGACATCTCTTTTCAGAATACCCCAATTTGAATCCGCTATTCTTAAAATTCTGTTAGGGCTGTTGTCTTTAAGAAATAAGATCTCCTCCTTAATATATTCTAAACTATGTTTTCTCAGCTTATTAATATTTCCGCCAATCGTACAGTAGGTGCAATTGTAAGGACATCCCCTTACAGACTCAACTTGAGGGACTAACTGATATCGTTCAAACAATTCAGCATATAAGCCCATTATATAAGGAGAAGGTATAACATCCAGGTCAAGCAAAGGTGAAACCACTTTGCCTGCAAGTAAATTTCCATCAACTAATGTAGTACACCCATCGATAGGCTGGCTTTTTACTTGTAATCGATTTGCGGAATCCATCATTTTTTCTATAATGTTTGAAAAGGGAACCTCCCCATCTCCATGTACAATAATATCGATATCTGCATTATTATTAAGCAGTGTAAAATCATATTTTCTTGCGTATTCATCACAAGGTTTCCTTTTTTTAGAGGTAACGTTATTTGTTGTGTTCTCCCACCCTTTAATAGTTATGTTGAGGCCACCGAGAACAATCAGGGTATCGGGACTGATTTCCCTCACACATTTTAAGGCCGCAAGCGTCAAATTGTCATTCCATGTAAAATATCCTAAGCCAACAATATGTGGCGGCAAATCTGATATAGCATTCATTAAGTCTTCAAATTGTCTGAACAAACGTATTTCAATTTGATTACCATATTTATTTTTGCTGTAGGCTCCAACACTTCCTATACCCAAGGGAATGGTATTCAAGCTAAGTCCAAAACCATTGTGAGCCAATTCTGCAAGATATATAGTAATTTTTTCTCTTTCCATATTCAATCTCCATTTTGATCAATACTAATGGCTGTGCTTTTGCGCAAGAAATTGCTTATCCTTTTCAATCGACTTCTTCGCACCCTCATTTCTTTTAAAACGCCTGTTGATTTCCGCAAGTTCTGGATTTTTTTCAAGAAGGAGAAGAATATCTTTCATCGAAAAATCTGGTTTTACAGGATAAAGTATTTCATATATCCGCCTAACAAATTCCAGATCCTCATATTCATCAACCGTCCACCTGAGATGTGATAAATCTGTATGATACTTATGGCTCTTTATTTTAAACCTTTCCGGATGCATGTAAATAAAAGGGGTAACATGTTCCAGATGGGATGGCAACACGGCTTCCTTCCATACCTGTTCCAGAACTGCAAAGGAGAAAACTTCGGCGTCAAGCCCGTCAGGCAGAGTTGGTTCATAACAATTGCTGGCATAATCACATTTCTGAACGAAGTAAAAATCAATTAATTCGTCTATTAAATGTGGATCAGCCAATGGACAATCACCGGTCAAGCGAACCACATGATCCGATTTGTATAGTCTTGCTGCTTGGTAAAAACGATCTAGGACATTTTCAAGTTCACCTTCAAAAGATTCTATTCCTATCTGCCGGCAGAGATCAACAATTGCTTGATCCGCTGGATCAATGCTGGTGGCGACAACTATTCGGTTAATTTTACTGCTCAGTTTTATCCGCTCTATATGATGTTCCAACATTGGGCGGCCGAGTATCGGCTTTAGCACTTTCCCAGGCAGGCGTGATGATCCCATCCTAGCTTGAAGTATTGCAACAATATTCATCATTTTGGCCATAAATTAGGATTCAAAATAACTTCGTCAATATCATCAAATTTACGTTTAATCATATCAACCAGATTCTGTTGAATGTTTTTTCTCCAACAGGCTATATTGCTCTTTACCTGCTCAGAAGATTCTGCGCCAAAAACCACATGAGCGTTTGGCATCTCTGATTTCACGTAACCCAGCGCTATTTCCTGCTGTGACAATCCAATATTATTTGAAATCGTTTGTATTTCTTTAATTATTGGCCTGACAAATGACATTTTATCCGAAATTTCTTCCGGATTCATTAGTAGCAGCCCCTGAAGAAAAACGCTTCTGATGTAAATCTGTTTTTTCTTTTCATCTGATAGCTTAAATACGCCTGTATTTTCAAATCTTCTATCCACGATATTGGTCGGAAGTTGAACCATACTGATACCTTCGGTGTTTAAAGCCTGTATAGCTTTATCTGGTGAATAGACGGAGATACCTATTTTTTCAACTCTACCGGACAAAATAAAGGCATGAAGAATTTTCGCTAAACCTTTATTCCATAAGGAAAGCATTTCCTCCCTGTGCAGCATAATACCATAAAGACTTCGGACCCTAAGCCTTTCGAGAGATTCATCCAAGGCTCTCGACATATCTGAAGCGTTCAGATGATCCAAATTCGGATGGAATTTAGTTATGATTTTTGCTTCGCTTGATATGCCCAATTCGTAAAGAGCCTTCCCCAAAACCTTTTCGCTGTCCCCATATGCCTGAGCTGTATCAAATTCCCTAATCCCATTTTTCCAAGCTTCACGGATTATAGTAATTGCAACAGCCTGGTCAGGTTGCCCTACCTTGTTGGCTAAGCCATAGGGAAGACCAAGTTGCGCTGTGCCTAAGACAAGATGAGGAAAGAACATAGTGTTAAGTTTTAAGTGATTAAGTTTTAAGTGATTAAGTTTTAAGTGATTAAGTTTTAAGGCAAGAGGAAGAGAGCCAAAGACATCCAGCCTTGGAAGCAAAAAGATGCTTCCGCACAGAAATCTGCGGTAAGCCGTGAAAGATCATGGAACCAGTACTCAATGTTCAAGTTGTGACCGTGCAACTCCAACTTCAACCCCCATCAGCCTGGAAAAGATCTTCGGGGCCATCTGTTTCACCTTCACATAAAGCACCCTGCCGCCTTCACCTTCAATTTCCTTTGCCATTCTTGAGTTGAAATCCGCCAGTTCTGCATCAAATTCTGGCAGGAACACAACTACCGCTTCTTCTGTCAGCAGGTCGTCCATCTCGGGATGTTCCAAAACATATTTGCTGAACTCCATACTTAATTCGGAATTCCTGGTAAAGAACTCGTTTTCTCGTGTCTCCATGCTAACCTCCTACCATGAAATGCTGTTTGTACATTTTCCAATTAGATTTGATATCGTATTCAGCAAATGTCAGGGCCTCGCTGTAGTCTTCGGCAAGAATAGGCGTCTTTTGTTTTTCGCCCTTTTTATCCAAAAGATCCCGATGAGCAAAGCCATGCCTTGTATCATATCTTACGACTGGAAGCCATTTTTCTTCCACCTTTGTCTCATATTGTACGACAAAACTGAGAACGTCTTTTCTAAATCGTACATGGTGGTGGCGGTATCTGTCCTCTCGCGTCAGCATTACTGTAAACTTAACTTCCTTCATCACAAATCCCGTTTATCATTTGCAAATATGACTTGCAACACGCTTTCAGACTAATTTCCATTTTTTGACCCTCAGCCTACCGGAAGAAAGCATAGTTTTTAGTTTTAAGTGATTAAGTTTTAAGTGAAGAGGCAAGAGCTTGGAGCATAGCTGCTATCCTTCGGCGACCTTGCGGTTGTCAGAAGTAATTCCATCCAGATACCACCACCAATGAGATGGAAGAATATGTGCTCTTCTCCGCATTTCTGCCAGATTCGCAACTTCTGAGATACATTCTATTAGAGAATCTGCCATTTGCAGCAACTGGCGGTCCAATCTTTCCAGACGCGCCCTGTCCTGCTCATCAAGAAGAGGCTCCCTTGATGCAAGACGACTACGAACATCCAGAATTTCAAGCGCTTCAAAGCCGCTCACATCTAAGTGATCAATAGCCCCGGAAATAAAATCCATCAAATCTTTGCTTTTTTTGTCCATTGCAAAATCGCCTTAAGGGCATCAACAAGGGTTACCCACTCCTCGTCAGATAAAACATTTTCAATAATTTTGATTATAAAAGTTTTCTCTGGCATCGGTTTGATTTTTTTATCAGTTTTTATGATAACATGTTATGCAAGTCTTTTAAAGCCGATACTGGAAGGTTCTCCAATGAGTTTTTTATCGATATCGTTGTGCTCAATTGAGCGCGCTATTTTTTCAAATGATTTATCAACTCCTTCAAGATAGCTTCTTACATGGTCTTCTGTGTGGGCATACATTGCATAAAAAAGATTCGATGCCAAAAAACCCAGTTCAAGCATCAATTGAACAAATAAAGCCTTCATTGATAGCGCATTATCATATTCAAAAGAAAAATGGCTGAGTGGCGGGATCCCGCCAATATCTATTTTCAAGTTATTCTTTTTCGCCAGACGAGTCCATCCTTCTTGTATCTGTTTTCCGACAGCCATAAGGTGCTTGCCTGCATCAACAGCTTTATGTTTCTTGATGGTAGCCAAGGCTGCGGCAGGGCCTATACGTTCCGTCCACATAGTGCTACTAATAAATGTGCTTTGAGCAGCTTCCATGACCTGGCTCTTCCCTATTATAGCTGCTATTGGATAGCCATTCCCCAATGCTTTGGAAAATACCGCAACATCGGGTAAAATACCAAAAACAAGATGTGCCCCCCCTGAGTTCATTCTGAATGCAGCAGATATTTCATCAATGATAAAGACTGCTCCTATCTCGTCAGCTAAAGCTCTTACCCCTTCCAGAAAACCGGGTTGTGGTTGGACATTGCGAATGGGTTCCATAATGATAGCAGCTATGTCTTTTCTGTTTTTCTCAACTATAGCTTGCAGTTCTTCAAGATGATTGTAGCGAAATGGAATAGCTGTGCCCGTTAAACCTTTGGGGACTCCAGTTGGATTCAACCCTGTCAGGAGGTGTTCCCCTAAAGCATTTTCAGTACCTAAATTAGCAGCCAAATACCAGTCATGCCACCCGTGGTAGCCGCAAAAGGCAATTTTGTCCTTACCAGTATATGCACGAGCTATCCTTACGGCAATTGCCATTGCCTCGCCTCCCGTACGGGCGAAGCGGGCCATTTCGGCCCAGGGATGTAACTTACAAAGAAGATCTGCTAGCTCTACTTCTTCGGGACAATTCAAAGTGGACATTGAACCTGCGTCAATTGCAGCTTTGACAGCTCGATTTACGTCCGGATCGGCATAGCCAAGAATACATGTACCGATGCCCGAAAGGCTCATATCTATATACCGATTACCATCCAAATCCCATATCTCTACTCCTTTTGCTCTGCTATAATATCCTGGCCAAGCTCCTGAAGAAAACATGTCGGGACGCTTTGACAGCAATTGGGTCATGCCGGGTATCCTGTTTCTTGCCCGCTTCTGCATCTTCAAACTTTTTGCTATTTTCATTAGTTACCTCTGAGCAACCGCTTTATTTTATTACTTTTCATTGAATATTTATTTTTGTATCATGGTACAATAATCTAAGAACTACTTCCTTATTGCGGAATATCGTCCATTGACCAACGTGTTTTTTCAATACTATAGTCATCAGAGATTTGCTCTAAGGTCTGTTTTAATTCTTCAATACTTAATCTTTCAGGATTATTATCTGATCTATATCTAAATCCTTTTGGACATGATCGGCCGCCATTATTGATATCGAGCCTTTTCTCAGCATCAAAGTGGTCTTGTCTTACTACGTAACAATCTTTATATTCTATAGCATTACGTCCTTCATCTTCTCCGATAAGGGTTTCATGAATTTTCTCGCCAGGACGAATACCTACGGTTTTATGTGAACACTCGGGAGCTATTGCTTTGGCCAGATCTGTAATTTTCATGGAAGGAATCTTGGGAACGAAGATTTCTCCCCCTTTTGCTAATTCTAAAACCTTGAGTACAAAATGAGCTGCCTGGTCAAGGGTAATCCAAAAGCGTGTCATGTCGGGGTCAGTAATAGGAAGCACGCCTGTCTTAGAACGTTCCTTAAAAAATGGAACCACTGAGCCACGACTACCAAGCACATTACCATAACGTACGACAGCAAAACTTGTCTCCTTATCAAATCCTCTATAGACATTGGCTGCAACAAACAATTTATCTGAACATAACTTTGTTGCTCCATATAAGTTAATAGGATTGCAGGCTTTATCAGTGGATAAGGCCACGACTTTCTTTACATTGTTAAAAAGTGCAGCATCAATAACATTCATTGCACCATATATGTTTGTTTTAATACATTCTGCAGGATTATACTCAGCCGCAGGAACCTGTTTAAGCGCTGCAGCATGAATGACATAATCAACACCATTAAAAGCTCTAATGAGCCTATCCTTATCCCTTACATCACCCAGAAAATAGCGGATACATGGATACTTTTTCATACTCCATCTTTGAGACATCTCAAACTGCTTAAGCTCATCCCTGCTGAAGATAATAAGCTTTTCAGGTGTATAATTCTCCAAAATAATGTGGGTCATTTTTTTCCCCAATGACCCAGTTCCCCCGGTAATCAAAATTGTTTTATCGTTTAACATGATAATCCCTCTCTATGATTCACGTCCTTAACAAATCTTCTCAATTGCTCTTAGTACCTTTATCCCTTCCCATCCCTCAAGAATAACGAATAATATATTTTTTCCCTCTTTATTCAATAGTAACTATCTTGCTATCGGGCACTCCATTTTCTATAATATCATCTAAATTTTTTTCTCTTGATTCAATTGTGGTAATAAGGATTCTGTCAAATGAAAGTGAGTTAAGATTAACAGGATCTAAAACTAATTTCCCCAAAAATTGTTTCCCTGCCTTTAACATATCTACAACGGCAACCATTTCAATGGATGTCTCCTGCAAAGAGATGTATGCGATTTCAGCTAAATCGCTTGCCCCATAAAAAACTATATGTCTGACTCCCTCTGCCTCAAGTCCTTTATAAAGTTTGCGGAGTTTGTGGCGGGCATCCTTGTAAAAATTATAAGAATACTGGATATACTGATATGTCAGCCTTGTTTTTTCAACAGCTCCTTCTGGCATAAGTATATATTTTACCCTATTCTTAGGAATAGTTGTAATCTTGAAGTAACCTTTGTGAGAAAGGCGCTTGACAAATGAATTAACAAGCCCCAGCGAAATATTCAACTTCCTGGCGAGTTCTCTCTGGCTCGGAAAATAGTCTTTCTCGATCTCTTCAAGGAGTTTTAATGTCCGTATGTCTTTATGATCCATAATAGTGACAGGTTAAGATTGACAATCTCGTAAAAAGTCTGAAAATCAGATTTTTACAAACGTTTTAAGTTTTAGGTTTTAAGATTTAAGCATTTGTTATAACAATATAATTCCAGAACTTAACACCTAAAACTTAACACTTAACATGATGAATTTGCCTTTTTACGAATTCATCAAGATTTAATGGGGAGAAATTAGAGCTAACTTTTAGACATAGAGCATAGCTCCGCTTGGTGGGTTACATGAAATCGACAAGTCTTAACGTAAAGATATTTATGGGAATTAATAATCATCTTCAAGTGTTCAGTTTCTAAACGTTCATAGATTGAACATATATTTTAACCAATGTCAAGTATAATAATCTGAGACCTTTGAAAAATGCTCAATTTTGTTCAAGTTCAAGGAAGGCGAAAATTTTAACTGTAGGAATACATTGAGTATTTCGAGGCTTAAAATTTGAGTCTGACACAGGCACTTTAGTGAAGCTTTATAGCGCTAATTGGGCAAAAGGGGGCGTTTTGCAAAGGTCTCAATCTATCTAAACTAAATCCTGCATAAAGTGTCGAATAGCCAATCTCTCCTTCCTAAACTACCGCTTCATCATCTGATATCGCATACTCAGGTACAATCTCCTTCAACTTTGATTTAATCCCCTTTGCATCATGCATGTCTGCCAGATGGGTCAATTCTCTTATCTGTTCATCAAGTCTATCTAATTTATTATAATGCTCTATGTCACCGCTTAGACTCTCATCTCGTAATACAAGAATTTTTTCATGGTCGGTCTTTACAATCCCTTCTCCCTCTGTAATCAACTCCTCGTAAAGTTTTTCACCCGGCCTGAGGCCTATAAATTTTATCTCAATATCCGTATCAGGTTCTTTGCCGGAAAGACGAATCAGGTCTCTGGCCATATCTACTATTTTGACTGGTGTTCCCATTTCAAGGATAAAAATCTCACCGCCGTCGCCCATGGTAAATGCCTGAAGTATAAGTTGTGCAGACTCTTCTATGGTCATAAAAAACCTGGTTATCTCTGGATGTGTAACAGTCACAGGGCCACCTTTTTCGATTTGATGCCGGTAAAGGGGAATTACTGACCCTGAAGAACCGATCACATTCCCAAAACGCACAGACATGAACTTGGTCGAACCGGACGGATGAAATTGCACAATCTTTTCAGCAATGCGCTTTGACGCTCCCATTACGTTGGTCGGCCGCACCGCTTTATCCGTGGACACCAGGACAAATCGGTCGACCTTATGGGCAATTGCCGCCTTGACTATGGTATTTGTTCCGATGATATTAGAATATACCGCTTCCCAGGGATTTCTTTCCACTAACGGAACATGCTTATAGGCGGCTGCGTGAAAGACTACATCCGGCTTGTATTTCCGGAAGACCTCATCAACCAATGCTTTATCCTGTATCCGACCGAGCACAGCCCGATATTTTATATAGGTGACCAAGTGCTTGAGTTCCATTTGAATCGAATATAGATTACTTTCGCCTGCATCGAACAAAACCACAAGGGACGGCCCATACTTGCAGATCTGCCGGCACAGTTCAGAACCTATCGAACCGCCCGCTCCTGTGATTAACACACACTTGCCTTTCAAGAAATCCGAAATCTTGACATTTTCTAATCGGACAGGAGGTCTTCCGAGAAGATCTTTGTATGAAATATCTCGAATTGTTTTGATGCTGACTTTGCCGTCGATTATTTCCCCCAACCCCGGCAGTGTTTTATAGGGAATCTTTGTCGCATCACAGATCTCTACAATACGTCTCATGTCTTTTCCCACTGCAGAAGGCGCGGCGATCAGAATTTCATCCACACCTTCGCTTTTTACAATCTCTTTAAGCTCATCGATTCTGCCGAGAACCTTTATCCCATGGATCTGTTTACCAACCTTATTTTTATCATCATCAACAAAACCAACGACTCTATATTTCATCTTCGGATTATCATAAATCTCACGAACGACCTTTTCTGCTGCATCACCAGCGCCGATTATAATCATTTTCTTATGTTCGTTGCTGTTGATGCCATTCTTATTACGAGAAAAACTAGTAGTAGATAAAAAAAGCCGGATGACAAGTCTGATTCCGGCTATCGATATCAAGGAAAAAACAGCGTCAATGACAAATATGGACCGCGAAAACCCCTGGAATTTGCTAAGCATGAGAATCAGTGTAATAATAATTAAAGAACTCACCGCTACAGCTTTGATCACATTAAGCAGATCAACTATGCTGGTATAACGCCACATACCCCGGTAGAGGTTAAAGAAGTAAAACACTGTTAGTTTGCATAGGAGGATTGGAACAATTGTCTGCTTTATAACCAGCAGTTCACTTGCCCCAAGCTTAGCCTCAAACCGCACAACGTAGGCCAAAAAGTAAGAAATGGCCAATAGAACCACATCGGCCAGAATCAAAACAAACAAATTTTTACTTATAAGTATCTTTTTCATCTATTACAAAAACATCCTCTTTCAGTCATAATTTTCTTTTATATCGTTTTGCAGCCAACTATAAATACTCTCCGCTCCACAGTGCTTCCAGGAATTCCTTATTTAGAATTTATTGCCTCACGCAAAGGCGCAAAGACGCTAAGATTTGAAAGCTATAACCCATTAACGACTCTTGATATACCATCGCGAATTAGTTCGGAACCAAAATTGATTAATAATCCTAACTTCTTGTCTGCCAGTCTGAGGTAAGTCAACAATTGTTTTTTGTGGACAGGCAGTATTTTTTCTACTGACTTCAATTCAACAATGACTTTGTTCTCTACAATAAGATCAGCCCTAAAACCCTCATCAAATTTTATGCCATCAAAAACAATTGCCACAGGCACTTGCCTTTCAACCTTCATCCCCCTCTTCTTCAACTCATGGGCAAGAATAACCTCGTACACGCTTTCCAAAAGCCCTGGGCCAAGCTTTCTGTGAACATGATACGCAGCATCAACAATTTCTTTAGCAATCTCATTTTCAGTCATAATTTTCTTTTATATTGTTTTTTATCTTGGCGTCTTTGCGCCTTTGCGTGAGATATTTAATCTGCGAAAATCTGCGTAATCTGCGGATCATTCTCCGTCATAATTTCTTCTTTATCTTTGCGCCTGCGTGCCCCCTATGTTTTCAAAAATAGTGGACTGGAATTTGCATAATATTATTGGCCAAAAATTCTATTTTATCTGAGTTATTTACTAATATCCCTAAATGAGCATTAGTATCTTTTAAAAAATTCTTCAATGCCGTCAGCATCCCTTTCTTAATTTTATAGCCCAGCTTGATCTCAATTGGGATAACACCAAAAGGAGCGTCTATAATAAGATCTATCTCTGATTTGTCCCTGGTTCTGTAAAAATAAAAATCAATGCCTGCTGTTAATGTGCACTGAAACCCTCTTATAATTTCCTCTACAACAAAAGATTCAAATGAAAAACCTGCCACCGGGTGGACTAATAAGTTATCAAGACTATTAATTTTCAAGAGATGATGCAGTATTCCCTGGTCACGGAAAAAACCTTTGGACATCTTTTGCACTTTCTTTAATTTATTTTTTTCATAACTTCTCAGATTGCGCCATATAAATGTATTATGAATTATTTCAAGATACTCTTTTGAGGTAACGGAGCTGACTTCCAATGCCCTGGCTATGTCTGACTGATTAATAATTTTGCCGGAGTGAAAGGACAGAGTTTGGATAAAAAGACGAAAATTATGAGTGTTGATTCTGGGAAAAAGGCGTTGAATATCTCTCCTGATATAATCCGAGAAATATTCATCCATCCATAAACCGTAAAACTCCGGAGTATCACAACCTTTTATCCTGGGCTCCGGGTAACCGCCTAACTGCCAATGGTCGTATATTTGCTTGACATCCAACTCTGGCTTTAAACCTGAAATCCGGTCTAAATCCGGTCTATTCTGAGAAAGCAGGGAGTAAATTTGCAAAAGAGGTTTGTCATAAAATTCTGCTGCCTTAAATGGCCAAAGTTCAATAGTTGCAATTCGCCCGGCCATACTTTCGGACAACCCTTTGACTATATCAGGAGAACTTGATCCAGTAAGCAGAAACCTGCCGACTGCTTTTCTGTCCTGGTCAATGATACCTCTTAATACTTTGAATAATTCCGGGTATTGCTGGGCCTCATCAATAATAGTTTTTTCACTTTGCCTGGCAAAAAAACCTAATGGATCACTTGTTATCAGTTGATAGTCATCTGGTCTTTCCAGATCATAGTATTTCCAATCCGGACGGACATTTTTAACCAGTGTTGATTTTCCACATTGCCGTGAACCAATAATGGCAACTACTGGGAACATATCCAAAAGCCGGTCTATTTTTTGCTCGATCAATCTCTTTTTATACATTATTTTTAAACGCTGCCTTTAAAAATGATGGCTGTCAAGCAGAAAGTGCATTTCACAGGGGCACCCAGACGCCCGAAGTGGTGCTCGGTTAAATAAGATTTGACATGGTGTGTCACTACTGTTACACTAAAATTTATTTTATCAGGAGGAACAAACCATGCCAGCTCA